>NZ_MTEG01000017.1:0-140868 GCF_002108615.1 Klebsiella sp. YJ | reverse complement strand
CCACCCGACGGAAGCCAGCGCAATCGCTAAACCATTTTATCTCTGCCCCGGACGAGGTCCTGATGACTGGCAACGCATGCGCTTTTGCAATTTGCCCGGCGGCGCTAAGCTTGCACGGGCCTACCCGGAAACAACGCTTGCACGGGCCTACCCGGAAACAACGCTTGCGCGGGCCTGCCGGAACAGCGTTTGCACGGACCTGCCGCGAACAACGCTTACGCGGACTACCGGAACAGCGCTTTTGTAGGTCGGGTCAGGCGTCAGCCGCCACCCGACGGAAGCCAGCGCAATCGCTAAACCATTTTATCTCTGCCCCGGACGAGGTCCTGATGACTGGCAACGCATGCGCTTTTGCAATTTGCCCGGCGGCGCTACGCTTGCACGGGCCTACCCGGAAACAACGCTTGCGCGGGCCTGCCGCGAACAACGCTTACGCGGACTACCGGAACAGCGCTTTTGTAGGTCGGGTCAGGCGTCAGCCGCCACCCGACGGAAGCCAGCGCAATCGCTAAACCATTTTATCTCTGCCCCGGACGAGGTCCTGATGACTGGCAAGGCATACGCTTCTGCAATTTGCCCGGCGGCGCTACGCTTGCACGGGCCTACAGGAACAGCGCTTACGCGGGCCTGCCGGAACAACGCTTACGCGGACCTGCCGCGAACAACGATTATGCGGACTACCGGAACAGCGCTTTTGTAGGTCGGGTCAGGCGTCAGCCGCCACCCGACGCGGGGGCGTCGCGAACCGCCGCGATGGTTAAGCGGGTATGAAAATCTGCGGCAGAGTCATCTCTGTTTAGCAATAACCCGGGCATGCCCGGGTTATGTTTGGTCTGAAAATCAATTCTCGCCGAAATGAATGACGGTACGAATTGATTTCCCTTCATGCATCAAATCAAAAGCCTCGTTAATCTGCTCCAGCGGCAGGCGGTGGGTGATAAACGGATCGAGGTCGATTTTACCGGCCATCGCGTCTTCAACCATACCCGGCAGCTGGGTGCGCCCTTTCACCCCGCCGAATGCCGAACCGCGCCATACGCGCCCGGTCACCAGCTGGAACGGACGGGTTTTGATCTCCTGGCCCGCACCGGCAACGCCGATAATCACGCTCTCACCCCAGCCTTTATGGCAGCACTCGAGCGCCGCACGCATCACGTTCACGTTGCCGATACATTCGAAGCTGAAGTCCACGCCGCCATCGGTGAGCTCAACGATCACATCCTGAACCGGCTTATCATAATCCTTCGGGTTGATAAAATCGGTCGCCCCCATCTCTTTGGCGAGGGTGAATTTTTCCGGGTTGGTATCCACCGCCAGAATGCGTCCGGCTTTCGCCTGCACCGCCCCCTGGATGACCGCCAGACCAATCCCGCCGAGGCCAAAGACCGCCACGGTATCGCCCTCTTTAACTTTCGCGGTGTTGTGAACGGCGCCGATACCGGTGGTCACGCCGCAGCCCAGCAGACAGACTTTATCCAGCGGCGCCTGCGGGTTCACCTTCGCCAGTGAAATTTCGGCGACCACGGTGTATTCGCTGAAGGTGCTGGTGCCCATGTAGTGGTACACCGGCTCGCCGTTATAGGAAAAGCGGGTGGTGCCATCCGGCATCAGGCCTTTCCCCTGGGTGGCACGTACCGCCTGGCAGAGGTTAGTTTTACCGGATTTACAGAATTTGCACTCGCGGCACTCTGCGGTATACAGCGGGATAACGTGATCGCCAGGCTGCAGGCTGGTGACGCCTTCGCCAACTTCGACCACGATACCGCCACCTTCGTGACCCAGCACGGCCGGGAACACCCCTTCCGGATCGTCACCGGAGAGCGTAAACGCATCGGTATGACAGACGCCGGTGTGGGTAATTTTGACCAGCACTTCACCTTTTTTCGGCGGAGCAACGTCAATTTCAACAATCTTCAGCGGCTGGCCTGGGCCAAACGCGACAGCTGCACGTGATTTCATAACCGTCTCTTCCTTCGTGATGATTTATTTTAAATAGGATCGTAGCAGATGACCGACTTCCGCCATTCTGGCCGCTCGCTGATCCGGGGTCGTTTCGCCGCTGACCAGCTCGTCCTGGAGGTGGATTTCCACCATTTCGCCCATCAGGCCGTTGGTCGCCCCGCGGATGGAGGCAATCTGCTGCAGAATCGACATGCAGGATTCGCCGGACTCCAGCGCCCTTTCCAGGGCTTCAACCTGCCCGCGAATGCGACGTACGCGGCTGAGCGCGCGTTTTTTGTCTTCAGGTGAATGTGGCACGATGACGCCCTCAATATTGTATAGGGGGGTATACTATATTTTATTAAGCAAAGTGGCAAACTAAAACGCCGCTTTAAACCGTAGCACAGCGGCGAGCCGTTGAGGTTAGTTGAGCCGGAGCACCATCTCCACGCAGCGTAAATCCGCCTTCGCCAGCTTAGACGGCAGCAGCTTTTCGCGCACGGCGACAAAACCATGGCGCAGATAAAAACCGGCCGCATTCGGCGTCGCTTCCAGCGTCAGGCACTGGAGATTCCGCCGCCGCGCTTCGGCGATGATGGTCGTCAAAATCATTCCGGCGCAGCCTTTTCCGCCCCATACGGGCAAGGTAAAGATGGCTTCCACGCTGGCTGTGCGCAGATCAAGATAGCCGGTCGCCACCGGGCGCCCACTCTCTTCCTCAACAACAAAAAAGGGGTTGTCGCGCACCGCATGGCGATACCCTTCCGGCATCGTATCCGGCGTCCAGGCCTCGAGGACCGCGGCTGCGTAGCTCTCACGACAACCGTTGCGAATGGCCTGATTGCGGATGATCCATAGCGCAGGTGCCTCATCCGGCACGGCAAGTCTGACCTTCATGTTGGGCTCCTTTTTCCTCAGTCCGTCTCAGATCTACCACAGCCGGCGGCGAAAGAATAAAAAAACCCCGCTTGGCAGCGGGGTCAGGGGGTCGAGGTGATTAGCGCTTACGCGGCATCATCCGCAGCAGCGTATTATCTTTCCACAGATAGTGGTGCAGCAGCGCGGCCAGCGCGTGCGCGCCAATGATAAAGTAGCCGGTATTCGCCAGCAGGCTATGTACGCCCTTCAGCGTATCCACCAGCTCGAACTGACTTTGCGCCGCAAACGGCATGGTCAGGCCGAAGGCAAACCACGGATTACCACGGTAATACATCATCACCAGACCGACGATCGGCTGGGCGATAAACAGCAGATAGATAATCAGATGCCCCAGATGGGCAAAACCGGTCATCATCGGCGACGGTTTCGGTACAATCGGCGGCGCCGGGTACTTCAGGCGGACCAGCAGGCGCGCGACCATCAACACAAGGATGGCCACCCCGCAGGAAACGTGAATCATATTAATGACCGGACGGTCGCTGCGGGGGAAAAAACCGCGAAGTTCCATGGTGGCATAGGCGCCAACCACCAATAAAAAGACCAGCCAGTGGATACCTGTTTGCAGGCCAGTGTATTTATCGCGCATGGTAAACCCTTAACAAAACTGTGATGCCGACAACATAACGACCTTTCCTGAGAAATTCATTAACTTTTACGTACTTATAAGAAACAATTGCCGGTAAGCATCTATTTTCAACAAAAGCAATGAGTTACTCGTGTTGCCCGTGGCCTGTGCAAGGTCCTTTGCCGCCATTCAACCGCGCCAAAACCGGCTCCCACTCCCGCTGTTATCGCCAAATCTCCCCCATGAATAGCGCCGCTCTCTTTTACTTTATTCCGCAACATATTGATGTACCGACGGATTTATCCTTTTCAGGTCATGTTCTTGCCGCCAGCCCTGCCCCTTTGACGTGACAACGTCACACATCACGTCACCGTCCGGCTGCTGATGTTACGGTTTTTGCTTGCGATGACGACAGATTGCGATAACGGTCCGCACGGCGGCAATCGAGGAGATGAAAAACAATGCCTTAAGCAAAACCGGCTGCAGAGAAGATCCCTACAGGATGGGGGCACACATTAAACAGATTAAATTTTAGCCATACGTGGTACACTGGCGCACATTCATTGAAAGGTTAATCATCATGTCTTTTCTCGATTACGCAATGAAGTTCATCGGTAGCGCATCCACGTCCACCATCACCTGTCCCGTCTGTGGCTTATCATCAACCCAGTCCACCTCTAAGATTCGCTTAAAACAGGCCATGCTGTGCCCCGGATGCAAGGCTATTTTTGTCTCGACACGCTAGCCAGCGTCTTACGCCGACCCACTTAAACCCCGTGTTCTATACTGAATAAAGACCGGCAGCTGTTAAATCCCTGATGCCTCACGCCCATCCTGAGAGAACGTTTCTGAACTGATTTCGCAACTGCTCCTGCGCGTTAATGTCGCATCAGAGCAACGCTATGAAAATGAATCCCCGAGCATGGTTTAGCCGCGCTCACCCCTTTACAAAAATCCCTGGACGGGCGCCATTCCCGGCCAACGACCCGAGCGGTGAAAATAGTCTGCGGCCAGAGCTGTTTTCGGCCCTCCAGATGGAACGTTACGGCCAAAAACTGGCGCATACACATAAGCTGTCGCCGGACAAACTGCCTTACTATCTTCTCAAACGGCTTGGCGATAACGAGGCCGTGATCACCCATAACTGTTATGCGCTCAATGCCGGGAAAAAATCGAGTATTATGCCCGCAGGCGAGTGGCTTCTTGATAATTATTACCTGATTGAGGAGCAGATTCGTATTGTCCGCCAGCACCTGCCGAAAAGCTTTGGCAAAGGTCTCCCCGCCCTGATATCGCCACACCAGTGCCCGCGTATTTACGATATCGCCTCTGAAGCGATTGCCCACGGGGACGGACGCTGGGACGTAGCCAGCCTCACCAGTTATATCGCCGCCTATCAGCAGGTGACGCCACTGACTTTAGGCGAGGTCTGGGCTTTACCTGGCATGCTGCGTCTGTCGCTGATCGAAAACCTGCGTCGTGTCAGTATCGAAGTGGTAAAAGCCCAGCAAGAGCGCAGCCTGGCGGACACATGGCTCACGCGGATTTTTGAATGTGCGGAGAATACGCCCGCCGATTTAATCATGGTGGTTGCCGACATGGCGCGCGCGCGACCGCCGCTCAGCAGCGCGTTTGTCGCGGAACTGGTACGTCGCCTGCAGGGGCATGGCAATGCGCTGGCGCTGCCGTTGACCTGGGTGGACCAACGTCTTGCTGAACAGGGCGTGACGACCGAGGTTCTCATTCACCGCTTCAATCAACAGCTTGCCGCCAGCCAGCTTTCTGTCAGCAACAGCATCGCGGGTTTACGTTTGCTGAGCGAAACAAACTGGGCCGATTTTGCCGAGACGATCAGCGTCGTGGAGCAGACATTGCGTCTTGACCCAGCCGATACCTATTCCCGGATGCACTTTGATACCCGGGATCATTACCGCCATGTCATCGAGATTCTGGCCAGAGACAGTCGGTTCAGCGAGCCCGAAGTCGCCAGGCGGGTGCTGGCGCTTTCCCAGGAAAACGCGCCCGCCACGCCGGGACATCATGTGGGTTATTATCTGGCAGGTGAAGGCCGCGAACAGCTGGAAGTGCAACTCTGCGCTGACACTCCAGGACTTATCCGGCTGCGGCACAGTTTCAACAAAATCCCCTTGTTGTCATGGCTCGGCAGTCTCAGTTTGTTAACGACGGCCGTAACGGCCGGAATCCTGCACGCCACTGCGCAACAGGGAATGGGCTGGATACTGATCCTTTTGGCGGTGCCGCTGATTGTGGCGGTGAGCCAGTTAATCAGCGATCTGCTCAGCGAAGCGACCACCCGTTTTCGCACTCCCCGGCCTTTGCCACGAATGGATTTTTCCGCGGGAATTCCCGCTGACTGTGCGACGATGGTGGTTATTCCCTGTATGCTGACCAGCCACGCAAGCATCAGTCAGCTCCTCACCAGTCTTGAAGTGTGCTGGCTGGGCAATCAGAATGAACACCTCCGCTTCGCTCTTCTCACTGATTTTGCTGATTCAACGGTTGAAAATCCGCCGGAAAACGCCCTGCTGCTCAGGCAGGCCATCACGGAAACAGAGGCGCTTAACCGACGCTATCCCGGCAACCGCCCACGCTTTTATCTGCTGCACCGTCAGCCTGAATGGATCCCGGCACAGGAAACATGGATGGGCCATGAACGTAAGCGGGGAAAACTGGCATTGTTGAACCACTGGTTGCGCCACCCGGCAAACCAGTTTTCCAGTGTCGCCGGGCTGCCTGCGCACCAGTTGCCGGGCCCGATTAAATATGTCATCACCCTGGACAGCGATACGCTTTTGCCACGCGACACCGCGCATAAACTGGTCGCAACCATGGCGCACCCGCTCAACCAGCCAGTGTATGATCCGCTGCGACAGAGGGTCGTCAAAGGGTATGGTATTTTACAGCCGGGACTGGCAGAGGAGATGCCGCGTAACGGACAGGGGCGCTATGCTGCCCTACGCAGCAGCGTACCGGGTAATAATCCCTATTCGATGATGTCTTCGGATATCTATCAGGATCTCTTCGGCGAAGGGTCGTTCGTTGGTAAAGGGATTTATGACGTCGATATCTTTGTCCAGGCCACAGCCAACGCCTGCCCGGAAAATCTGGTTCTCAGCCATGATTTACTCGAAGGGTGCTATGCCCGCTCCGGGCTACTCAGTGAAGTCTTACTCTACGAACAATACCCAAACAACTATCTGTCAGACGTTGCGCGCCGTACGCGCTGGATCCGTGGCGACTGGCAGCTGCTTAACTGGCTCAGCCCATACGTCAGAAAAGCGGATGGAACGCGGGATAAAAATCCGTTATCTCCGCTCTCCTGGTGGAAGTTATTTGATAATTTACGCCGCAGCCTGGTCGCCCCGTCGTTACTGGTACTTCTTTTTTGTTCCCTGCTCTGGGTTCCCAACCCGCTCTACTGGCTTGGCGCGCTGACGCTGGTGTGGTTATTGCCGGCGGCTCTGAGTATCCTTCACGACCTTCTTCATAAACCCCCTCGTCGCCCGTTGCGGCTACATCTTCCGCTGGTCGCCGCCGGCGCGCTGAAGCGGCTCTCCCGGATCGCACTCAATTTTGTTCTCCTGCCGCACGAGGCCGGATATTCATGCTATGCCATTACGGTGACGCTCTGGCGTCTTGCTATCAGTCAGCGCAATCTCATCCAGTGGGCTAGCCACGCGCCGGACAGCCAGCGGTCCCACCTTTCGGTGCTGCGTTTTTATCGGGCGATGTGGCTTAATGTGGTCTCCGGGGTCGCCCTGGCGATGATGACGTATCATTTTGCCCCACCGCTGCTGGCTATCGCCCTGCCCGTTGCAATGCTGTGGTGTCTGGCGCCGCTACTGATGAGCGGGTTAAGCCGCCAGCCTGTGCGTAAGACGATAGCACTGAATCCGGACCAGAAGCAGCTGCTGCGTCAGACGAGCCGCGAAATCTGGGCCTTCTTTGAGACCTTTGCCACGGCAAAAGAAAACTGGCTTCCCCCGGATAATTATCAGGAAATACCGCAGCCCACCGTCGCACATCGCACCTCCCCCACCAATATCGGGCTCTCCCTGATGGCCAACCTGACCGCCTGGGATTTTGGCTACCTGCCCGGGGGCGAGGTGTTGCAACGCGTGACGCTGACGCTCGACTCGCTGGATAAAATGGAACACTTCCGCGGCCACCTCTTTAACTGGTATGACACCCGCACGCTCGCCCCGCTCAACCCACGCTATGTCTCAAGCGTTGACAGCGGCAATATGGCGGGTCATTTACTGACATTACGCGAAGGCCTGTCCGCGATGCGTTATCAGCCGGTGTTGAACAGCGAGCAGTTGCTGGCCGGGCTGAACGACACGTTGATTATTCTGGAAAAATACTGGGGGCAAAACGCGCCAACCGGCCTGCGACTGCTGCGCAAGCACTGTCTGAACGCGGTGTCGTTGCCTGCGGGCCAGCTGTTCGGCGAACTGAAGAAAATGCGCGCCCAATGTAACCATCTGACGACGCAGTGTGCTCAGGAAAACCCGCGGGTGGTGCGCTGGACAGCGCATCTTGAACATCAACTGGTGCAACTGTGCCATGAATGGTCGCATCTACTGGGCTGGTTACCCCAGACGTATAATGAACCGCAGCTACCGACGCTGAGCTGGCTCGCCAGCGCGAGCTATAGCGGCGAAGGAACGCCTCCGGCATCGGTTACGGCGCTGGCCCGCATGCGGCTGAAGATTCTCACTGAACTTGAACAGCGGTTGAACGATCATGCGAGAATGGATTTTGCCTTTCTGTACAGCGAAGCGACCTGTCTGCTCAGCGTCGGCTATAACTGTGATACCAATACTGCGGATAAAAGCCATTACGATCTGCTGCCCTCTGAAATCCGCCTGACCAGTTTTCTCGCCATCGCGACGAATCAGTTACCGTTAAAAAGCTGGTATGCCCTGGGGCGGCTGTTCACCACCATTGATCATGACACCGCGCTGATGTCATGGAGCGGTTCGATGTTTGAATACCTGATGCCGAATCTGGTGATGCCCACCTGGCCCGGCTGCCTGCTGGATGAAATGAGCCAGTCAGCGGTGAAACGTCAGATACACTGGGGCAAAGAGCGTGGCGTGCCATGGGGGGTCTCGGAGTCCGGCTATCATGCTTTTGATGTTCAGCACAATTATCAGTACCAGGCATTTGGCGTACCGGGCCTCGGTCTGCGGCGAGGACTGGCCGACGATATGGTGATCGCCCCGTACGCCACGCTGCTGGCACTGATGGTCTCCCCGTACAAGGCCTGCGACAATTTGCTCAGCCTGGAAAAAAACGGCGCGCGCGGCGAATACGGTTTTTATGAGGCGCTGGACTATACCCCCTCCCGCCTCGCGACCGGACAACTGTATGCTGTCGTCCAGTCCTGGATGGCGCATCATCAGGGGATGGCATTTCAGGCGCTGGCTCACGTGCTGCTTAACGCCCCGATGACCGAGCGATTCATGTCCAGTACCGCCTTCCGCTCGGCGAGCCTGTTGCTGCAGGAACGCGTCCCGGATGCGGTCGATCTCTACAGCCCGCGCCGTCATTTCGAATCCCATGAAGGGAGAGTCAAACCGGTTCGCTATGAACCGCGTATTTTCAGCGGAGCAGATACCCCGGTCCCTGAAGTGCAGCTGTTGTCCAACGGCCATTACCATCTGATGCTGACCCCTGGCGGCGGCGGTTACAGCCGCTGGAACAATCTTGCCCTCACGCGCTGGCGCAGCGATACGACCCGCGATAACTGGGGAGCATTCTGCTATATCCGCGATTCGCAAACGGAGGAAGTCTGGAGCAACACCTGGCATCCCATCGGCACAGATGCCGATAGCGGCGACGAAGCGATCTTTACCGATGCCGGCGCTGAGTTCCGGCGGACTTTCGGATCGCTGAGTGTCAGAACTCAGATTGTGGTCTCCCCGGAAGATGACATTGAACTGCGGCGGCTCACCCTGGTACACAGAGGACGGCTGCCCCGTGACCTTGAACTGACGACCTATTGCGAAGTGGTGCTGGCACCCGACGCCAGCGACCGGGCGCATCCGGCATTCAGCAATTTGTTCATTCAGACGGAGATTAACCCCGATCGTGAGGCGATCCTCTGTCATCGCCGCCCGCGCTCGCCGGATGAACAAACCCCCTGCATGCTGCACATGGTGGTCGTGCATGGTAACAGCAGTAAAAGTATCTCGTTTGAAACGGACAGAGCCCGGTTTCTGGGTCGCGGCAGAACCCCTTCAGATGCGCAGACAGCCGGGAAAAATGGCGCGCTCAGCAACACCTCTGGGGCGGTACTGGATCCGATACTGGCGATACGCCACGCGATTACGCTGCTGCCGGGACAACCGGTTACGATTGATATCGTCTATGGCATCGGCGAAAGCCGCCAGCAAAGTCTGGCGTTACTGGAAAAATATCGGGATCACCCCATCGCTGACCGTATCTTTGAGCTGGCGTGGTCCCATAGCCTGGTGGTATTACGCCAGATGAATGCCAGTGAAGATGATGCCACGCTGTTTAACCGTCTCGCCAGTGCGGTGCTTTATCCCTGTCAGGAACTGCGGGCCGACGGCCAGATTATCAGCCGTAACCGACGAGGCCAGTCCGGCCTGTGGGGTTGGGCTATATCTGGCGATCTGCCGATAGTGCTGCTCAGCATCACCAGCGAGGAGAGCATCGCCTCGGTCACTACCCTTGTGCAGGCGCACCGATACTGGCGGCAGAAAGGACTGGAGGTCGACCTTGTGATCCTCAATGAGAGTCCCGGCGGCTATCAACAGATACTGCAAAACCAGATTATGGATTTGATTTATGCCCGCTCTGGAGCCAGCCTGCTGGATAAGTCGGGCGGCATTTTTGTCCGCAATGGCGAACATCTCTCCGCCGAAGATAAGCAGCTTCTGATGAGCGTGGCCTGTTTGTATCTTGATGATCGCGCCGGCGGACTCAGTGAACAGCTTAACCAGCGCATTCATACGTTGACCCCGCCGACCAGGCGATTCATTGCGCACGCGGCGGCACAGAGAAACCAACATGTCGACTGGACACCGGATAGCAGTAAGTTACGCCACTTCAACGGCTACGGAGGCTTTTCAGAGGACGGGCGGGAGTATCAGATTGTCCTCAGCGAAAACCAGCCGACGCCAGCGCCCTGGTCAAATGTCCTGGCTAATCCCGGTTTTGGCAGCGTTATCTCGGAGGCGGGACAAGCCTACAGCTGGTATGAGAATGCGCATGAGTACCGGTTGACGCCGTGGGAAAACGATCCGGTAAGCGATCGCAGCGGCGAAGCCTTTTATCTGCGCGATGAAGAGAGCGGCGCATGCTGGTCGCCGACGGTATTGCCGGTGCGCGGACACGGTGATTATCTCACCCGCCACGGGTTTGGCTACAGCGTGTTTTCCCATCGTGAAAGCGGGATAGACAGTGAACTGACGGTACTGGTCGCCGAACAGGCGGCGGTTAAACTGGCGATCCTGACGCTCAGTAACAACTCCGGGCGAACACGGAAACTGTCGGTCACCGGCTATGCTGAATGGACCCTCGGAGATTTACGCACCCGCACCGCCTCCCATATCGTGACGTATCCCGTCACCCTTTCCGCGGGTTGCGGGGTGCTGGCCAATAATTTTTACGCTGCTAACGGCGGCGAGCGCACGGCATTCTTTGCCGTCAGCGGTTCTTACTGCTCGCTGACGGGCGACCGCCGCGAGTTTATTGGACGCAATGGCTCATTGCAAAATCCGCAGGCGATGGCACTGCGCAGGCTCTCGGGTAAAACAGGCGCCGGCCTGGATCCCTGCGCCGCAGTACAATCCGCGGCAACCTTAATTGATGGCGATCAGCGGACCTTTATCTTCGTCCTTGGCGCGGAAGAAAACCATAGCCGCGCTCAGGAGACGCTTGCCCGCTATCTCAATGAAGATACCGTCCGCCAGGAACTGAATAATGTTCACCGCTACTGGCATAACGCGCTCGATAAAATCGTGGTGACGACCCCGGATACCACCGTGAATTTACTGGTCAACGGCTGGCTGCTGTATCAGACGATGGCCTGTCGCCTGATGGCGCGTAGCGGATACTATCAATCCGGCGGCGCATTTGGTTTTCGCGATCAGCTGCAGGATACACTGGCTCTCAGCCACGCCGCCCCGGAAAAAATGCGCGAACAAATTGTACTCTGCGCCTCCCGGCAGTTTATTGAAGGAGATGTGCAGCACTGGTGGCATCCCCCGCACGGTAACGGCGTACGGACACGTTGTTCTGATGATTACCTCTGGCTGCCGTTTGCCGTCTGTCACTATGTCGAAACGATCGGTGACCCAGAAATACTGGACCTGAATATCCCTTATCTGCAGGGGCGTCCGCTCTCCGCTGGCGAAGAGTCGGTTTACGATACCCCGGTCCAGAGCAGTAGCGAAGAGACGCTCTGGTTACACTGCGTCAAAGCCATTGAGCACGGATTACAGTCCGGACAGCACGGTCTCCCGCTAATGGGCGCGGGTGACTGGAATGACGGGATGAACCGGGTTGGCATTGAGGGTAAAGGTGAAAGCGTCTGGCTGGGCTTCTTCCTGTACGATATTTTACAACGCTTCGCTTCACTTGCCGATCGGCGCCAGGATGACGCAGTCGCGTCCCTGTGTCGTCGCGAGGCGCTGCGTTTGCAAAACAATCTCGAAGCCTCCGCCTGGGACGGCGAATGGTACCGGCGAGGATATTTTGACGACGGCACTCCCCTCGGGTCAAAAGCTTCGCAGGACTGCCGAATTGATGCGATTGCCCAGAGCTGGTCGGTGCTCTCCGGCGCGGTCAGCCGGGAGCGCAGCGAGCTGGCGATGCAGGCGCTGGATAAGTACCTGGTGGATAACGAGGGCGGATTAATAAAACTATTAACCCCGCCGTTCGACGGCCACGGCCCTAATCCGGGCTATATCCAGGGCTATCTGCCCGGCGTGCGGGAAAACGGCGGGCAGTATACTCACGGCGCCATCTGGGCGGTAATGGCGTTTGCCCGCATGGGGAACGCGGAACGCGCGTGGCAACTATGGTCGATGATCAATCCGATAAACCACGCGCTGGATGCCGATGGCGTGGAAAAATATATGGCGGAGCCCTATGTGATGAGTGCGGATGTCTACAGTGTCGCCCCGCATAGCGGCCGGGCCGGGTGGAGCTGGTATACCGGTTCAGCGGGCTGGGCATATCGTCTGCTGACAGAGGAGCTGCTGGGAATAAAACGCGGCGCGACGTCCTTCACCGTTCACCCGCTGCTGCCGACCAGCTGGCCCTCTTTTGCCCTGACTTATCAATACCGCGATAGTCAGTATCGCATTACCGTCTCACGTGGCGACGGGCAATACCAGGCCACCCTGGATGGCCTGCTCCTCGCCGACGATACCATTCCGCTGCTGGATGACGGACAGCCCCATAGCCTCGATATCATTCAGAACTGATGGCAAACAACCCGCGCATTAACGCCAGTCGTTAATGCGCGAATTATTTTGGCCAATATTCATTGGCGCGCTGCATCGAGAAATTATCCAACTTTTATTTGGCTTAGCTATTTGGCTTAGCCGGTTAACTGCGGTGAGACAATATGATTTCGTTATCAATTTCTCCCCGCCGCGTGCAATTGCGCGAGGATCCATTAACGGCTCGTCTTTAGCCTCTTCAGCGCAGAAATATAATAAAAAGAATAACCGTCAAGAAAGGCGTATAATAAATAACACACCCCTCAGAGAATAAATTTATGTCTTACACCAGTGGAATCAGACAGTTCAAAGAAAGACCTGTCCATGTCACTTGCCCCGCCTGTTCCTGCATAGCAGACCAGAAGGCCGGTAAATTACGCAAAGATGCGATTCTGCACTGCCCGCAATGCGGATTACACTTCCGCCCCTCAGAATGCTGGTGTATTGGCGGCTGAGCAGCAAGTCAATCTCAACCCTTTAAAAACAGCAACATACCTGTTTTACCACGGCGATAAAGGAAAGGCTTATGAAAACCAGAAAAGATGTTTTTATTGAAGGCGATATTCTTGCCAGCCGTCATCCTGGAGAATCGAACCAGCCTTTCTGCATCCATAGGGTAAGGTTTAGCAATGGTAAATATGCGATTATTCGGGCAGCAACAGGGCGATGCTTCATTCCAGGAGAAATGATCCAACGACAGGGTAACGAATGGTTTTACAACCATGTAAAAATTCGTTTGCTCGGCTTTGAATATCTTGATGAAAAAGAATCCGCCAGACAATTTATTGAGTGTTTTTGATATTCATGAACGCGTTATCAGAAATAACATCTGCGCTGTAAACTCACGTCATTAAACCGACGCTGCGTCCGGCGTTTTTGCCACCCGGTTCACCCGGCGCCCTGGCCTGCCAGTGTGCATAAACCGTTTGAAGCACCTTAACGCGTTGGTGGAAAGGATAAGTCCTGCTTGTCGCGCTGATTTATGTCCGAGGCGCAACGGGCGGCGAAGGCCATCAGCAGATTTTTCTTCCGGTCGCATGGTGAGTATAATTCGCCCTCTACATTCACCGATCGCTGCTGGCTAATGGTATGAATCTCAATCGCTTCTGTTATTTACTCCTCGTTTGCGCGGCGACCGCGAGCCTGTTGACTCCGCATCCTTATGTTACGTGGTTCCTGCTCGTCAGCGTACTGACGCTGGTGATTTACGGCATGGATAAAATGGCGGCGCGCAAGGCCTGGCGTCGGGTGCCGGAATCGACCTTGCTGGTCTTCGGGTTTGTCGGCGGATGGCCTGGTGCGATTGTCGGTCAACAGATCTTCCGCCATAAAACGCAAAAACAGCCCTTTAAAACCTACTTCATCATCAGCGTGATAGTGAGTATTCTCGCGACGCTGGCGGTTTATCAGTTCTCTTCGCACTCTGCTTCGACCGTTTCCCGTTCGCTTTTCCCCAACGCGAATGTCTCGCCTTCAGATATTGCCCGTAATGTCAGGCAGTAAGGATTCGATGGCGCTGATAATGCTTCTGACCCTCTGGGGGATAAAGCGGGCGTCGGGATAGACGGCGTAGAGGAAGCGGTCAGGTAAGCGCCACGCGGGTAACACCGGTACCAGCCTGCCGGATTGCACCGCCCTGGCCGCAAGCGGGAGCTGCATACCGCCGATACCGAGGCCGGATTCAATCGCCTGGCGCAGAGCCTCACTGGTATTGGCCCGGAAAACGGTATTCACCTTCACATCGAGAGTATTCTGACCCGAAACCAGGCGGAGCGGTGCTTCCAGCGGGATAGCGCTGAAGCGCACGTGCGGATGCATCGCCAGCTCGCTGACGGAGTGCAGCGGTGTAAAATCAGGTGCCGCAAAGAGCGCCGTTTCAATACGCGCCAGCACGCGCGCCGCGTGCGTTTGCGGTGGCTCATGGCTCAGCCGCAGCGCGACATCGACCCCTTCAGTAACCAGATCGGCGATGCGGTCATCCAGTGACAGCATCAGATGCAAGCCGGGATTCCTTTTCTGCAGCGCCAGCAGGTGGGGCATAAAAATCTGCCCCAGACCGCTCGGCAACTGCACATGTACCCGGCCCTGAAACTGATGATCGGCAGGGTTCAACCGCCTTTCCGCTTCCCTCATGGCCTCGAGCAAAAGCTGCATATCACGCCGGTAGCTTTCCCCCTGTTCAGTCAGCGCCATCACCCGCGTAGTACGATGCAGCAATACCACGCCGAGCTCCTCTTCAAGCGCCGCAATCTGTTGACTGACGGCAGATTGCTTCATCCCGCTCTGGCGAGCGGCCGCAGAAAAAGAACCCGCCTCGGCGACGCGTAAAAAAGTGGCTATCGCATTAAGCTTATTATTCATTTAATGATTCTGCTTATAAGTGCCATCAGTTTCAGGGGATATGTGTGAAAAAAATAATATATCACACTGTTTCTGTCACCTTCCCTGGAGAAACACGATGAATAAGATACAGCAACAGAAAGTCGCGCTGGTCGCCGGCGCCAGCGGTATTATCGGCAGCCAGCTTGTCAAAACGCTTCTGCGTAATGGCTGGGAGGTCATCGGACTGAGCCGCCATGCCCTCTCCCACCCTGACGGTATTCCGCTGGTCGAGGTTGATTTACTCGATGCCGAGGACAGCGCGCGGGCGCTGCGGCCCCTTTGCAATATCACCCATATTTTTTACAGCGCCTGGGTGAATGCCGCAAACTGGACGGAGATGGTTGCCCCGAACGTCACCATGCTGCGTAATCTGGTCAGTCAAATCGAGGACCGGGCTCCGCTGCAAACGGTCAGTCTGATGCAAGGATACAAGGTCTATGGCGCGCATCTTGGGCCGTTCAAAACCCCGGCGCGTGAAAGCGATCCTGGCGTCCCGGGCGCTGAATTTAACGCCGCCCAGCTCACGTGGCTCAGCCATTTTCAGCGTGGAAAAACGTGGCACTGGAATGCCATCCGCCCTGGCGTAGTGGGTAGCGCGGTGGCGGGCAATACCATGAATCTCGCCCTGAGCATCGCCCTGTACGCCTCGCTGTGCCGGGCGTTGAATCTGCCGCTGCGTTTTCCCGGTTCACCACAGACCTGGCACAGCATCGTCGATTTCACGGATGCCGGATTGCTGGCAGAGGCGACCCTGTGGGCGGCAACCTCGCCCGTGGCGCAGAATCAGGCTTTCAATGTCAATAACGGTGACGTCTGGCGCTGGAGCGAACTATGGCCGCAGATCGCACGCTGGTTTGGGCTGGAGGTTGCCCCGCCGGTCAGGCTCTCCTTTCAGCAGTTATTTAAGGACTATCGCGCGCAATGGCGCGACCTTGCCGGGCAGCGGCTGGTGGAGCCGGAACTTTTACGGCTCAGCGACGGCAATTTTGCCGATTTCGTCTTTGGCTGGCATTACGACATGTTTGGCGATGGCAGTAAACTGCGTCGGGCGGGCTTCTCCCGAATGCAGGCAACCGACGAAATGTTTTTCAGTCTCTTCGCGCAGCTGAGAGAGGCACGCATTATTCCCCGATAGCGCGTGGCGCTGAAATACAAACCGGAATGCGCCGGCGTGTTCCGGAGAACGGCCACCGGGGGAGGTTGCGCGAGACGCTCTCCCGGCATGACCCAGTGAGGGGGCAGATTACCGGCTCAGTCCCGATGTTTTCCTGGCATCATTCGGAGTAAGGTGTTGTCACGCCATATATAGTGGTGCATCAGGGCGGCCGCGGCATGCAAACCAACGATAAAATAACCGGTATTGGCCAGGAATTCATGAACGTCTTTCAGGCTGCTTTGCAGCAGACTGTTTTTCACTGCTGAAATCGGCATATTAATAAAAATAAAGCTCCATTCTTTTTGGCCAAAATAGAGCGACAGAACCCCCAGCGCCGGAAGGATAATAAAAAGGCAATATAAAATAAAATGCATCAACGAGGCGCTGAGTTTCTGCCACTGGGGGAGCGCCGGGACCACCGGTGGTTGCGGAGAAAAAAGCCTGACGACCATTCTGACTAACATCAGAATAAATACGCTGACCCCACAACTGTAATGCGCGGTCGCCATCCAGTAACGACCTGGGGAATTTTTAGGGAAGATCCCCTTAAACTCCATCGCCGCGTAAGTGATGACGATGAGCAGCAACACCAGCCAGTGCAGCGCTATCTGACTCCCTGAATATTTTTTCAATTTTATGTTTCCTTATCGCTTAACGGTCATTCAGGCCATCGCCTGACCGGCGAGAGAACCGGCCCCCATGGATAAAGCCATAGCCATTGCGCTCCAGAACGTGATTCTTATTATTGCCTTCAGCGGTGACGCATTCCCCGCAACCGAGGAGATATAGCCAAGAATAACCAGCGAAAAAAGCGTGGCGAGAATCACGAACGGAAAAACCCGCGTTGCCGGCGCTAGCCAGGCGATGATGACAGGCAGCAGCGCGCCGGCGGAAAAGCTAAACGCTGAAAATATCGCGGCCTGCAGCGGCTGCGCCGAATTGGTCTGCGTCAGCCCCAGCTCTTCCCGGGCATGAGCGTCCAGCGCATCCTTCGCCATAAGCTGTTCCGCGACCCGCTGCGCCAGGGCCGGCTCCAGTCCGCGCTGCCTGTACAGCGAAGCCAGTTCCTGCACCTCTTCCTCGTAATTTGCCGCCAGCTCTCTTTTTTCCTGACTGAGCGCCGCGTGTTCGCTATCCGCCTGCGATGAAACGGAAACATATTCGCCGGTTGCCATCGACATGGCGCCCGCAACCAGTCCGGCCACCCCGGCCAGTAAAATACCCGACGGCGAAGTGCCCGCCGCGGCGACCCCGAGAACCAGACTGGCGGTCGACACGATGCCATCATTCGCGCCCAGCACTGCCGCTCTCAGCCACCCTACTTTGCCGATACTGTGTCGTTCCAGATGCATAGTGGTTTTCCTTTTGATCAGGAAATGAGTCATCCTGGCATGACGGATATATATAAATCAGCTCACCCGTAACTTATTCTTTTATCATTAACCTTACATTAAGATTACGCCAGTATAATCCAGTGCCTGATGTTAATTATTTAAACGGACTGTTTTATGCGAAATGATAATGGGTATCATGAACGTTCAGCCATCGCACAAAAAAGCACATTAATCAGCGCCGCGGTTAATATTATCTTGTCATTCATGCAAATTCTTAGCGGTATATTTTCTGGCTCTCAGGGTTTAATTGCTGATGGTATTCATTCTCTTTCTGATTTAGTGGCAGATGCGGTGGTGCTGCTGGCAAATAAAAAAAGCCGTAAACCCTCGGACAACGATCACCATTACGGCCACTGGCGATACGAGAACGGCGCGTCATTGATTCTCGGAATGATGTTGGTTGCCGTGGGCGTCGGTATGCTGTGGTCGGCTGCCGGGAAATTGCTGCACCCTGAGTCACTCTCCGAGGTACATGTTACCGCGCTGTGGGTCGCGCTTACCGCTCTCGCGATCAAGGAAACGCTGTTCCGCTATATGCGCAGGGTGGCGATCCGCCTCCAGTCCTCTCTGCTGATGGCCAATGCATGGCATGCCCGTTCTGATGCCGCTTCATCGGTGGTTGTCGCTATCGGTATTACCGGGACGCTGGCCGGCTACCCGTGGTTTGATCCGGCGGCGGCTTTGGTGGTCGGGCTGCTGATCCTGCGCATGGGCTACGCATTCGCGGCTGACGCGATGCACGATCTGATGGACCGCGCGGCGGATAGCGATAAAGAACATGAAATCAAAGCGCTGCTTCTGTCAACACCGGGGGTCGCCGGGCTTCATGATCTGAAAACGCGTAAAGCGGGAGATCTTATCCTTGTCGATGTGCATCTGGAGGTGCCGGAACATCTCTCCGTCCGCGATAGCCATGACATCGCCGTCGCGGCGCGGGAAAGAGTGTTGCAAACAAACGGCATTCTCAATGTCATGGTGCATATCGATCCCTTTTCAGCAAACGCGCCAAATCAGTGCCTGTAGTCCGCTGTTGGGTCTGCTCTTCTCTCGAGGCCGATGGCGCCTGAATGTGCATCGGCGTGATGAGAATGCGGCCAGGACATGACCTGCGCATGCAGCATAAAACGCATTGTCGTTAGCCCAGGGGAAAGGATCGGCAAAACCTGGCGGGCAGAGCGGGCGATATCTGCCCGCTCCGATCACTCAGCGTGATAATGCAAATTCAATGGCCCGCCGGACGGTGACAACCTGCGCCCGGGTACACTCCTGCGGGGAAGTTTTCGCGCTATCGGGATAGACTTCGGTTGTGGTGGTAAACGGCGCGCCGGTTATGGTCGAGCACAGGTGCCAGGCATTATTGTCATACTCAACAATGCCATGACCAATGACCGGATAACCGAGCACGGTCTCCCCAGGCACCGACGGAGCAATGTGCGTCACCTGCGCAACCGCAGAAATCAACGCGCTCTGGAAATCCAGTCTTGAATTGCGCTCGTCGCTGACCAGATAGAAACCGTCAGGAATATTCTCCGGTTTATAGGCCACGCCGTCCCTGGCAGCCCGCGCGGGGCTGAACTCACTTTCGTCCGTATCGGTCGTTTCATGCAAATCAACGTGCACGGCGAAGCGGCCTTGCAGCGGCGAAATGAGCCTCATCAAGGCCTGGGACTCCTCCGCTGCGCCCTCGGGGAAAAATTGCCGGTTAGGGTCGACGGCATCGTAGTTCCAACGGGAAATACGCTCATAGGCCCAGGGGCTGACGCAGGGCGCCACCAGTAGATTGATTTTTCCCGCATACTCATCCTGATATTCAGTCAAAAACGTCAGGGCGCCCATCACGCCGCTGGTTTCATAACCGTGGACGCCGCCGGTAACGAGAGCCACCGGCAGAGTATCGTCCCAGTTTTTTGATTTTGCCGCCCTCAACGGATAAACATCATCGGCGTAACGCAATTCGCCATACTGAATGACATCGAAGCGCTGCTTCAGGCCATCAAGTACAGCGGACACATCGCGCTGATAGCTCCGGGATCGCGTCTGATTCTGCCGCCAGCGTTGTATTTCGACTGCTGTCCAGGGTTGCCCCGGGGTACCGATTGGATAAAACTGATTCAGGGTCATATTTCACTCAGAGAATAAAAGAGAGTATCGGGTGCGGGAAGAGAGGGATGCAGCGCAACTCCCGGAACCGTCGATAAAAACATGTCGGCAATCAGGCCGTTGGCCAATTGCGCCATCTCTGAATTAAAGCACAGATCGCCGCAAGGACAACAGCGACTGAAGGCAGGTCAATACGCGATTCCCGTCGAAGCAGGATGGTAGATGGGGGCGGACAGGGTTTCTGCCGCCCGAGGCGGCAGCGACCTGGGGCAATCCGCCCTCGTGGCAACGGCAGGCAAACTAACCGTGGAGAGAAAGTCCCTTGATCACTTTATCCACCATTTTTTTCGGGCCACGGATCCCGAGCCCGACCAGATCCAGATTCTCCGCATCGGCGCTGATAAACACCTCACGATTGGCCTCATCGTACCCGGTGGCAAACATGGCGTGAATGTAGGGAATAATGGTCACTTCCCGCTCAAGCGCTTTGCGATGCACAACCTGTAATTTTTCCAGCCCGCCCTCAAATATCAGCATGGGCTGGCCAGACATATTGCCATACTGCCGGCCCAGTGAATCGATATAGGGTTGGCCGAGGATCTCGGGAGCCGCAGAGGCAATCCCCGTCGCCAGAAACGCCACCACATTCAGTCGCTGCCATGTCGCTAAATCATCGCGCACGATATAGGCAATCTTCGTGTCAAAGGTCATCAAAATACTCCTGTCTGTACCGCGAAAATATTATCTTCACGTAAGCCCGGGGCATCAGTATAGAACGTTTGAGCAGCGGCTCTGAAAGGCCACCGGCGAGATCCGGTAAGCGCGCCGGAACCAGCGACCCAGATGGCTCTGATCGGCAAAACCGGTCTCTGCCGCAACCTGCGACACCGCGAGGCCTCCGGCCAGCAGCCGTCGCGCGGTGCGCAGGCGCAGCCTGACCAGATAGGCATGGGGCGTCTGCCCGAAGGCCGCCTTGAATTGCCGGCTCAGGCGGAACCGGTCGATACCGCTGATCTCAGCCAGCTCATCGAGGCCGGTATTCCAGGCGAGATGGTCGTGCAGATACTCGCGGACCCGGTTCATCCTGACCAGTGAATCGGTCATCGCCGTCGCCGGCTTCACGGCAACGTGAGGAGTCAGATGCGCCACCAGACGATCGAGGCTCTCATCACACGCCAACCGACCTTCCCCATGATGAATGGCCGCAAACGCCTGCGAGATGGCCATGATCAAGTCGCGATCGTCGGTCAGCGTATGGCGAAAGGCGGCTTCCACCAGAGAAATATCGCCCATGCCGCGCTGACGCAGACTGTCGGACATCCAGCGCTGCGGGATGTAGAGCATGGCATAGGTGAATCCGCTGGGCTGCGGGGCATGGCCATCATGCACGGCTCCCGGTTCGATAAGGATCGCTTTCCCCGGCGTACTGGTATGCACCGCGCGGTGACAGCTGAAGCGCTGTGAACCCTGTAAAGTGACTCCCAGCAGCAGCTCCTCGTGGTCGTGGCTGTCGTAAGCATGGCCTTTAAAGTGCGCGTTGACACTTTCAATACCCGTAGCGGCATCCCGGCGAAAGTCGACCCAATCGCCGGATGTCGCCGGCGGCGTTTTTTCTGACATCATCACACTCTGACAACGTTGACGGGACAATAAGCTTAACAGGGAACTGAGCGACGAATTGGCCTAAAATGCGCCACATATTATCGGGGTTCAGCGGCGCATCGCCCCAGCCGCTCTCTCCCGGACGGCGCTACCGGCGCCCCGTTTCAATCAATTTATTTGATGCATTATGTTAAACAAACGTTATTTATTCTCCTCAGGGAATACGTAAAGTAGTGATTATGCCAAACGAGAACCGGCCGGCTTCACCGAGGCCGGCACCCGTCTACTGAACATTCCCTGCAAACCAGGATAAAGACGTCATGAAAAAGATTGGATTTTTGTCATTCGGACACTGGACGCCATCGCCGCAGTCCGCTACCCGCTCTGCCGCTGACGCATTGCTGCAATCCATCGATCTGGCGGTGGCCGCTGAAGAGCTGGGCGCTGACGGCGCCTGGTTCAGAGTGCATCACTTTGCCCGTCAGCTCAGTTCGCCGTTTCCTCTGCTGGCGGCGATCGGCGCCAGAACCCGGCGTATTGAGATAGGTACCGGCGTTATCGATATGCGCTATGAAAACCCGCTGTACATGGCCGAAGATGCCGGCGCCGCGGACTTGATCTCCGGCGGACGCCTGCAGCTGGGTATCAGCCGGGGCTCCCCGGAGCAGGTGATCGACGGCTGGCGCTATTTCGGTTACGTCCCTGGCGAAGGGGAAAATGAATCCGATATGGCGCGCCGGCATTCTGAGGTGTTGCTGGACGTCCTGCGCGGCGAAGGCTTTGCGAAACCCAATCCGCAGCCGATGTTCCCGAACCCGCCGGGTCTGCTGCGCCCGGAACCCTATTCCGCAGGCCTGCGCGAGCGCATCTGGTGGGGCGCCGGTTCGAATGCAACGGCGGAGTGGGCCGCCAGACTGGGAATGAACCTGCAAAGCTCGACCTTAAAAGACGATGAAACCGGCGAACCGTTCCATATTCAGCAGGCGAAACAGATCCGGGCCTATCGCGACGCCTGGGCGCAAGCCGGGCATACGTGGACGCCGCGCGTCTCCGTTAGCCGCAGCATTTTTGCCCTGATGGACGATCGGGACCGGCGCTATTTTGGCTCCAGCCATGACGACAGCGATAAAGTCGGTTTCCTCGACGAGAAAACCCGCGCAATTTTCGGTCGCAGCTATGCCGCCGAACCGGACAAGCTGATTGCGCAGCTGCAGCAGGATGAGGCGATTGCCGAGGCGGATACGCTGCTACTGACCGTGCCAAACCAGCTCGGCGTCGATTACAACGTGCACGTCATCGAGTCCATCCTGCAACATGTTGCGCCGGCGATGGGCTGGCGCGACAAATAAGTTTGCCACGTCCACGCCCTGCCCGCCGCCGGGCGGATCACATGACCTGGAGCAGCCCGCCGGGATGCGTTATCGGCGGGCTGGCGGCTGGAGCTGATAGATCCACGCGGTCACGCGCTGCTCCTCTGCCATCGTCACCTCTACCGCCACCCGGTCGTAGCCCTCTTCGAACTCATCCAGCATCGGCCAGTGCGCGGCAAGTTTATCCGATATAAAGAGATAACCGTCGACCCGGGGACCCTGTTTATCGAGGACGATACCCGGGAAATCGGCAGCGGCCCCCCAGCCGCGCGCATAAAACGTGCCGTGCACCCAACCCGGCAGCCACTCGCCGCCGATATTTTCCAGAATGGGGGCATTTTCATGGCCCGGACGCAGCGTGCCGTAAACAAATAAACGTTCCATGATTCCTCGTCGCAAAGTCACTCATGCCCGACGGGCGGTGAAAAGGTTCAAAATACGAGGGAACACCGCGCTTAGCAAGATACGGGAAACGCGACTAGCCCGCGGCAGAGAATACATTAATTTTTCTGTAGTGTTTTTCAACCGCTTAGCGGATGGCGAGACTTTCCGGGTTGCCGATTCGCCATGAGTAGAGTATGCCTGGAGTGTCTTATACCCTCAACCTCACTCACTATCCTATCGGAGGCTTTAGATGAGCAAACTAGGGATTAATGGCTTTGGTCGTATCGGACGTCTGGTATTACGCCGTTTACTGGAAGTGAACAGCCCGCTTGAAGTGGTGGCGATCAACGATCTTACCTCGCCGAAAGTGCTGGCCTATTTGTTAAAACATGATTCAAACTACGGGCCGTTCCCGTGGAGCGTTGATTTTACGGAAGATGCGCTCATCGTGAATGGCAAAAAAATTACCGTCTATGCCGAGAAAGAGGCCCGGCATATTCCGTGGACAGCGGTGGGTGCGGAACTGATTGTCGAGTGTACCGGCTTCTACACATCCACCGAGAAGGCGCAGGCGCATCTCGATGCCGGGGCGAAAAAAGTCCTGATCTCCGCCCCTGCCGGTGACATGAAGACCATCGTCTATAACGTCAACGACGATACCCTGACCGCCGATGACACCATCATTTCCGTCGCCTCCTGTACCACCAACTGCCTGGCGCCGATGGCCAAAGTCCTCAACGACGCTTTCGGCATTAAGCTCGGCACCATGACCACCATTCATGCCTACACCGGCACTCAGTCGCTGGTTGACGGCCCGCGGGGGAAAGATTTACGCGCCTCGCGCGCGGCGGCGGAAAACATCATCCCGCACACCACCGGGGCGGCGAAAGCCATCGGGCTGGTTATTCCAGCGCTCAGCGGCAAGCTGAAGGGTCACGCCCAGCGCGTGCCGACCAAAACCGGCTCAGTCACCGAACTGGTCTCCATCCTGGAGAAAAAAGTCACCGCCGATGAGGTCAATCAGGCGATGAAGAAAGCGGCGGAGAACAACGAATCCTTCGGCTACACCGAAGAAGAGATCGTCTCTTCCGACATTATCGGCAGCCATTTCGGCTCGATTTACGATGCCACCCAGCTTGAAGTCGCCGAAGCCGGCGACGTTCAGCTGGTCAAAACCGTTGCCTGGTACGATAACGAGTACGGTTTTGTCACCCAGCTAATCCGCGTGCTGGATAAATTTGCCCACTAGCCATCGCGGCGACGCAAAAAAGCGGATAGCCTGGCTATCCGCTTGTTGGTCAGCCGAAACCGACGCTTAAGACTGTAAATAGACGACCTGGGTTTGCAGATACTCATTCAACCCATGACGACCGTCGGCACCGCCGATACCCGATTTTCGCCATCCGGCATGAAAGCCCTGCATCGCTTCAAAGTTCTCACGGTTAATGTAGGTTTCACCGAACTTCAGCCCCTTTATCGCCTTCATCGCCACGTTCAGATCCCGGGTATAGATCGAGGAGGTCAGGCCATAGTCGCTGTCATTGGCCATCGCCAGCGCCTCATCCAGGGTGTCAAACGCCACCACCGGCAGCACCGGGCCAAAGGTCTCTTCGTGAATGATGTCCATCTCCTGACGCACGTCCAGCAGCAGAGTCGGCGGATAAAAATAGCCCTGGCCCGCTACCGCGTTGCCGCCCAGCGCCAGACGCGCCCCCTGCGCTAACGCCCTGGCCACTTTCTGTTCGACGCGTTCCCGCGCGGCGGCGTTGATCAACGGCCCCATGGCGATATCGTCGCGGGTAGCCGGGTCGCCAAACTGTACCGCCTTTAAGGCTTCGCCCAGGCGATTCACAAATCGATCGTAAATGCCTTTTTGCACGTAGACCCGCTCCACGCAGTTACATACCTGCCCGCTGTTAATGATCCGGGAATCCACCACCGCTTTTACCGCCAGCTCAAGGTCGGCATCATCCATCACGATAGCCGGCGCCTTACCGCCCAGTTCAAGGCACACTTTGGTGATGTTCTTCGCCGCGGCGGCCATAATCTTCTCGCCCGCGCCGACGCTGCCGGTCATACTGACCATCGCCACTTTGGCATTTGCCGCCAGCTCGTGACCAACGGTTTCGCCGCGGCCCAGCACCAGATTAAACACCCCTTTCGGCAGGCCAATGTCATCGACAATCTGCGCAAATGCGACGGCGTTGTTGGGGGTAAACTCGCTGGGTTTAATGACGATGGTGTTGCCGGTAATTAGCGCTGGCGCCAGCTTGCGGGCGATGAGGAAGAACGGGAAGTTCCACGGCAGAATTCCGGTGGTGACGCCCAGCGCGCGTTTGAAGACGAGGATATTTTCCCCTGGCCGATCGCTCTGGACGATTTCGCCTTCATAGCGACGCGCCCACTCGGCCATATAGTCAAGATAATCGGCGGTAAATGAGACCTCCACCGCCGCCAGCTGCTGGATTTTGCCCCCTTCCGCCACGATCAGCGCGGCAATCTCCTGCGCGCGCTGGCGAATGCCGGCGGCAATTTTCCGCAGCCAGCCCGCGCGCTCAATCGCCGGCAGCGCCTCCCAGGCCGGCTGCGCACGCTCTGCCGCCTCAATAGCCCGCCGGGCATCGTCAGCCGTACCATCGGGGATACGGGAAAGCAGCGCTTCCGTTGCCGGGTTGAGTACATCGATCCAGGCGTCGCCACGCCCAACCACAAACTGACCATCAATATACATCGGGTGCTGAACGGGTGCTGTCATGGCCTGCTCCTGTAGATTTAGTGTTTTTAACAAGTAACTTATTTGTTAAAAATCTACCCACGCGCAGCGCCAGAAGCAGACGGTCAGCATGATTTTGTGAAACAGCTCATGAAAACGCGCCGACATCACGGCGATAAAGTTACATATTGGCAACAAAAACTGCCCGTTTGCGAAAAACGCGCCGCAAACGGGCAACACTCAGCCGGGAGCGCGGGCGTTCAGCGCTTCACCCAGCAGGTTGTCCTCACTCAACCGTTGTCCGGCTTCGAGGATCCGGGCGGGGATATCCACATGGACGATAAAATCTTTTCCGCGCGGGCCGTATCCCTGGGGGGCATCCAGCAACCGCGGCAGCTCTCCCAGAATCAGCGACAGATAGCGTCCGACCGGCCACAGCCCGGCAGCGTCACCGCGAAAAGCCAGCCCGTTCGCCGTATTGCCCAGCAGCGGCGCACAGCCCGGCGTACTGTACCACTGCGGCGCGACCGTCTCGTCCTGCCAGACGCGGGCAAAGGTCGCCATGGTCCGCCGCTGCATCGTCGGATCCTGGAGCACCACGCCGGCGCGGGGAGCGATTCCCGTCGCCGCCAGCATCTCGCGGGTAAAGCGCGCGTTCTCGCCGCAGTTGGTGGAACGATCCTCAACCACGATCCTGTCGCGGGGGATATGCCAGAAACGGTGGGCGATATCGGCGAGGATATGCGCCTCCGGGCGCCCGTCGACCGGCAGCGACCGATAGCGCGGCTCGTTGCGTATCGCGTCGTAAAGAAAGGCCGTGGAGTGGCCAACCCCGCCGCTAATCAGCAGCGGCACCCCGGCGTCAGCCGCCAGCCGACAGGCGGCGTCAATGGTCGGGATCACCGCGTTGCCCGCCAGCACCACAATATCCACCGCCGGCGTCGGCGCCTGTGCGGTAAAATCATCCAGCGCCAGCCACTGGCCCAGGCAGTTGGCCGCCGCCAGCGTGGCATCCGGCAGGGATGGAAACTGCTCACTCATACTCGCTCCTTTCGTGCCATCTCATCCGTCAAGGACGTCGGCCATATCATAAACCGCCGCCCACGGTGGCGGCGAATAAACGGCAATACATCACTAAAAAAGAACCCACAATAGCGAAAAACGCTGGCCTGCGCCCGAATCATGGCCGCAATGATGCCATTAACGCGCAGAGGCTCGCTAATAATCATGTTGGCCACGCGAAGATCGATAACAGGCGCGGAGGACGGTCGCGGGGGTATCTGGCAGGAACGACGGGCTTGTCGACAGACGCCCTCTTCTGTGGCAGCAGACGGAATACGATGCCTGCGGGCAGGTCATGATTGGCTAAGACCACGCCGACAGCAGACTCGCTGCTGTCGGCGTCAGGTCAGGCGTTCAGCTTCTCCAGCTGCGTTTGCCCTTCCCGCTTCTGTTTTATCTTCCAGAACAGCCACAGCGCCACAAACCACAGCGGCGTCGCCATCAGCGCTTTCAGCGTATCCGGATCGAAGATCATGATAAAAATCGAGAAGGCGAAAAACAGCAGGCTGATCCAGCTCATGACAACCCCCGCCGGCATCTTAAACATCGATTGCTGATGCAGATCCGGACGCTTGTGGCGGTACACCAGATAAGCCACCAGAATCATCCCCCAGCTGAATACCACCATAATCGCCGCCAGCGTCGAGACAATGGTGAACAGCGTCATCACGTTCGGCACCAGGAACAGCAGCAGCGTGCCGCTGAGCATGCAGAAGCAGGAGAACAGCAGGCTACGCACCGGAATACGCGTGGTGCGCGACAAAATGCGGAACTGGCCGTGGGCATGTTTCTCTACCGACAGGCCGTACAGCATGCGGGTACTGGAGTAGACGCCGCTGTTGGCCGATGACATCGCCGAGGTCAGCGCGACAAAGTTAATCACCGCCGCCGCCGCAGGCAGCCCGGCATTAGCAAACAGCGTCACGAAGGGGCTGGCATCCGGCGAGACGCCAGGCCAGGAAGCCACGGCAATAATCACCACCATCGAGAGCAGATAAAAAATGATAATCCGCAGCGGCAGCGCGTTAATCGCCTTCGGTAAAATCTTCTGCGGGTCACGGGTTTCGGCGGTCATCGTTCCGAGCAGCTCAATTCCGGTAAAGGAGAAGATAGCTATCTGGAAACCGGCAAAGAAGCCGGTGACGCCATGCGGCATAAACACCGTCGGGTCGGTGATGTGGCTCAGCGAAGCTTTCACGCCATCAGGCGAGGTCCAGCCGGTCGCCACCATCCACGCGCCGGTGACGATCAGCGCAATAATCGTAATGACCTTGATCAGCGCAAACCAGAATTCGGCCTCGCCGAACATTTTGACCGACAGCAAATTGAACAGGAACAGAATGCCGAGGGTGCTGAGCGCCGGCATCCAGGCTGACATCTCCGGAAACCAGTACTGCATATAGCTGCCGCACACCACCACATCGGCGATGCAGGTCACCACCCAGCTCAGCCAGTAGGTCCAGCCTAAATAGAAGCTGGCCTGCGGACCGAGATAATCGCCGACGAAATCGGCGAAAGAACGGTAATCAAGCCGGGTGAGCAGCACCTCGCCCATAGCCCGCATCACCATATAGGTAAAAAAACCCACCAGTAGATAAATCACGAGGATTGACGTCCCCGCCACCGCAATATTTCTTCCCGCCCCCATGAACAGGCCGGTGCCGATAGCGCCGCCCAGCGCAATCATCTGAATGTGCCGGGCGCCAAGGCCGCGTTTGAGTTGCGACGGGCACTCCCCGTCGATGGCAGGATTCACCTGCCCCTCGCGTTGATGTTGAGTCATGTCGATTCCTTCAAGCAGGCAAAGAAAGGCATGGCGCGGCTGACTTCAGCAACAAACCGGCGCGTTGCCCGGTTGCCACTCCCGCATTCGGAAATAAGATGTACGGCGCGTGAGCCGGAACAACCCACGTTTTATCCGGCTGGCGGGCAATTTCATACCCGGCGGGCAGCGCGGTGAAGTTGTCAATTTTCGGGTCAAGGTTGAGCGTAAAATCGCTGTCACTCTTGATGATGCTCTCCTGCACCAGAAAATAGTCCGCCGGCGCTTTGGTCCGCGCAGGTAGCGCAGCGTCGGCAATCAGCGCGCGCACCGTGGCGTCGGTCCCGGTAAACAGACGGAGGTCGTTTTCGCCAAAAGCCAGCACCTTGCCCAGCTCCAGGGTGGCACTTTGCGCGCCGAATTTTTCGCTGGTGTAGTGCGTAAAGGTGCCGCCCGGTTCGGTATGACGCACGATGGCATCCATATCGCTGGCCTGCAGCAGCGCGTAAAACCCGGCGTCATACTCGCCCTCGCGGGCCGGGAGCAGCGCAAACTGGCGGTAGCGCGAACCGCGTATCGCGGTATGCAAATCCAGATGCAGACGGCGCACCTGGCCCTGGCGATCCGCGGTCGCAAAGAAGGCCGTAACCGCCCCCTCCAGCTCCGCCGCACGCCGGGACTCATTCCCCGGCGCCACGGCGAGATGCCGCCCGCCGAACAGGCGGTTCAGGTCGTTATGTAAATAGCGGCGACCGGCGCGAATGGCCGGCAGATTGCCGAACACCAGCAGCAGCGCATGGCTGAGCGGCTGTTTACCCTCGCTCAGCGCCTGCATGATCTGCAGCAGGATCTCAATCGGCGCGGTTTCGTTGCCATGAATCCCCGCCGACACTACCGTAGCCTGCGTCCAGGGCGTCTGCGGCAGCAGTTGCAGCACGCCATCGGCTAACCAACTGGCCTCCATCGCCGCCGGAAAAGGCCAACTGCTCAGCTTGCAGTGGAGTAAATCATTGACTGTATTTTCCATTCCCGGCCCCTTAGCGCTGGAAGTCATAGACCGAACCCAGACCTAAAATCTGCGTCAGTTCATCAAGGGCCTGGTAAACCTCGCTCAACAGCTGCGGGTCGCCGAGATCGCTGGCATGCAGACGGTCGCGGTAATGTTTTTCAACCCAGCCGGTCAACTGCTGATAGCGTTCGTCATTCATCAGGCTACGTGGATTCACCGCCGCCAGTTCGTCATGATTCAGCACGACGCGCAGGCGCAGGCACGCCGGGCCGCCGCCGTTACGCATGCTTTCTCGCAGATCAAAGACCGCCACTTCGTTGATCGGCGAAGCGCCGCTGCTGACCAGTTCATTCAGGTACTGCCAGACATTACTGCGCTGGCGACACTCTTCCGGCACCACGATCAGCATCGAACCATCCGCTTTACTGAGCAGCTGACTGTTGAACAGATAGGAGGCCACGGTATCGTCGAGACTGACCTGCGCCTGGGGCACTTCGACGCTGGTAAACGGGATATCCAGCCGTGCAGTTTTCTCCCGCAGCGTGTCCAGCACCGCCTGCTGATTTAAAAAAGCATGCTGATGATGGAACAGCACGTGGCGGTTGCTGACCGAAATCACATCGTTATGGAACACGCCGTGGTCGATGGCCGCCGGATCCTGCTGGGCGAATACGGTATATTCCGGATTCAGCCGATGCAGCCGTGCAATCGCCTGGCTGGCTTCGAGGGTCTGGCGGGCCGGATATCTCGACGGCGCCACGCCGCCGCTGGCGCGCTTACCGTAGACAAAAAACTGTACCCCCTGGCGGCCATAGTCGGTGCAAAAGCGGTTATGGTTCGCCGCCCCTTCGTCGCCTAAATCGCCATGCTGCGCCAGCGCGTCGTGGTGGCTAAAACGGGTCTCATCGGCAAAGGTGGCGCGCAGAATCGACGCTGTGGTCGGCGCCTCCTGAGAACGATGCAGCTTGTTGTTCAGGTTGGCGACCGTGAAATGCAGCTTCCCGTCGGCGCTGTCGGCGGAAGGCGATACCGTGGCGGCGTTAGCGGTCCACATCGACGACGCAGAGCTAAATGCGGACAGCAGGTGCGGCGCTTCGACTGCGGCCTGCTGAATCACCTGCGCATCGCTCCCCTGAAAACCCAGTCCGCGCAGAGCGGAAATATTCGGCCGCGGCTGCGGCGGTAAAATCCCCTGAACGAAGCCTTTATCGGCCAGGGTTTTCATTTTAAACAGCCCCTGCAGCGCCGCTTTCTTCGGGTTGGATAAGCCGTCGCGGTTGTTTTGCGAGGCTTCGTTGCCGACCGAGAGACCGGCGTAATGGTGCGTCGGCCCAACCAGGCCGTCAAAATTAGCTTCAAAACCAGACATGGTGTCCTCACAGAATCCGTTATCAGAATGACAGGCCAGGCGAGAGGGTCGCCGGTAGCGTCAGCGTTTCGCTGACCAGGGAGGCCATTGGCCACGCGCAGTAATCGGCGGCATACCACGCCGAAGCGCGATGGTTGCCGGAAGCCCCCACGCCGCCAAAAGGCGCTTTACTGGAGGCGCCGGTCAGCGGCTTGTTCCAGTTAACGATCCCGGCGCGTGCCTCGTCGGCAAGCTGCGCAAACAGCGCCGGATCGGCGGAAATGAGCCCTGCTGCCAGCCCATAACGGGTGTGGTTAGCAATGCGGATCGCCTCATCAAAGGTGTCATAGCGGATCACGGTCAACAGCGGGCCGAAGTACTCTTCATCGGGAACATCCAGGCCGGTGACGTCGATAATGCCCGGCGTTAAGACCGTGGAGCGCGGGTCCGGCTGACGCAGGCGCAGCAGGATGTTGCCGCCCAGTTCTTCCAGTTTGTCCTGCGCCGCCAGCATCCCCTGCGCCGCCTGAAGCGAGATCACTCCGCCCATAAACGGCTGTGGTTCGGCGTCCCATTTTCCGCTGCGAATCTTCGCGCTGGCCTCAACCAGCCGCTGCAGCAGCGCATCGCCTTCGGCGCCGCGTTTGACCAGCAGCCGACGCGCGCAGGTGCAGCGCTGTCCGGCAGAGATAAAGGCGGATTGAATAATCACGTTCAGCGCCGCGTCGCTGTCGGTCACGTCGGCGACGATCAGCGCGTTGTTGCCGCCCATCTCCAGCGCCAGCATTTTCTCCGGCTGGCCGCTGAGGTAGCGATGGAAATGGAACCCGGTAGAAGCGCTGCCGGTAAACAGCACGCCGTCGATATCCCGGTTTTCCAGCAACGCCTGGCCGGTCTCTTTCCCCCCTTGAATCAGGTTGATAACGCCGTCCGGGATCCCGGCCTGCAGCCACAGCTGCACCGTCAGTTCGGCGGTGGCGGGGGTCAATTCGCTCGGCTTAAACACCACGGTATTCCCGGCAATCAGCGCCGGAATAATGTGTCCGTTCGGCAGGTGACCGGGGAAATTGTAGGGGCCGAAAACGGCCATCACGCCGTGCGGCTTGTGGCGCAGCAGCGCTTTACCGTCCGGCATCGCCGTTTCGCGCTGGCCGGTACGCTCGCTGTAGGCTTCAATCGAGATGCCCGCTTTGCCAATCATCGCCTGCACTTCGGTCCGGGTTTCCCACAGCGGCTTGCTGGTTTCCCGGGAGATAAGCGTCGCCAGCGCCTCTTTTTGCGCTTCCAGCAGGGCCGCAAATCGCTGAACGCAGGCGATGCGCTCCGCCAGCGGTCGGTGGGACCAGGCATAGAATGCGCCGCGCGCCGCCGCGCAGGCCGCCTGCACCTCCGCCGCACCGGCGCTGGCCGCCTGCCACAGGACGGATTGATCTTCCGGAGCCAGTTTGGTCAGCGTTGCGCCGCTCCCCTGCTGCCATTGCCCTGCGATTAACTGTGCATTTATCGCCATGATGTTCTTGCCTCCGGATGTAAAGTCACCGCATGAACCCGGTCGGTTTCATTCACCGCCAGTGCGTCCAGCGCGGCCTGATTAAGTTGCGGTTGAACGTCCGGCGATATCAATACCGCGCGGAACTGTTCGAACTGGTTGTTGGCGACGATAAGCGGCGTCGAGCGCTCCGTCATCAGCTGCATGGCCGGAATAAACTGGCTCTCGCTGATGGCCCTGATGGCGTCAGTTTCGGCTTCCAGTACCGGTCCGGCATCAAAAATGTCGACCGAACCGCGCCAGCTGAATCCCTCTTTCTCGAGAATCGCCCGCGCTGGCGAGGTATTGGCATGCACCTGGCCTATCGCTTCGCGGGCGTCATCCGGCAGCAGCGACACGTAAATCGGGTACGCCGGCATCAGTTCGGCAATAAAGGTTTTCATTCCCGTACCGGTCAGCCGGTCGGCATCGGCAAACGGAATGTCGAAAAAGTGATGGCCCAGCGCGTCCCAGAAGGGGGAATTGCCCTGCTCATCGCTACGCCCGCGCAATTCAGCAAACAGATGCGGTGAAAACAGCTCTCTGAAGGCGGCGATAAACAGGAAGCGCGCCTTCGACAAAAACAGACCATTACGGTTTTTCTGATATTCCGGGTCAAGGAACAGCGTGCACAGCTCGCTGTGTCCGGTATGGTCGTAGCTGAGGTTCAGCAACTCCTGATTTTTATATACCCCCAGCTCTTTCGAGGCGCGGACGGTACGCTGCAGGCGGAAATTATAAAACGGCTCATCGAGGCCCACGGCGACTTCAATGGCGCTGACCCCCACGACCCGCGCCAGGCGGGTATCTTCCAGCACAAAGAGGAAGCCCTGCTGGCCGCGCGGCAGCTTACCGGCAAAGGTCTCGACGCTGCGCTGGATCCGCGCGGCCAGCCGCGCGGGGTCGTTGGGTAACGAGGTCATGCCGACCCCCGCCCGCGACGCGAGGCGGATAATATCGTCGAGGTCATCTTGCCGAACGGGACGAAATAGCATCATAAACCGTCTCCCGATTAGCGCGTCAGGCGGGCGACGGCGCGTTCAAGGCGCACGAAAGCGTCCTCAATGTCCGCCAGCGGAATATTGAGCGCCGGTGCAAAGCGCAGAACATCGGGACCGGCAATCAGCGCAATGAGACCCTCTTCCGCTGCCAGATTGGTCAGGGTTTTGGCCTGGCCGCGCAGATGGCTGGCCAGCTCCGCGCCGATCAGCAGCCCCATACCGCGTACCGCACTAAAGAGATCGTAGCGGGCGTTCAGCGCATTCAGCTTCTCGACGATAAGGTCATGCCGCCGGGCGACGCCGGCCAGCAGCTGGTCATCCAGCTGTGCCAGAACGGTATTGGCGACCGTCGCCGCCAGCGGATTGCCGCCGAAGGTGGTGCCGTGGGTGCCTGGCTGGAAAACCTGAGCCCAGGCCTCTTTGGCCAGCATCGCCCCGATCGGGAAACCGCCGCCGAGTCCTTTAGCGCTGGTGAGAATATCCGGCACCACGTTGTAGTGCTGGTAGGCATACAGCGTGCCGGTACGTCCGGCGCCGGTCTGGACCTCGTCAAAAATCAGCGCCGCATCGTGCTGGTCGCACAGTTCGCGCAGCGCCTGCAGGAACGCCGGGTCGGCAGGCATCACGCCGCCTTCGCCGATAATCGGCTCGACGATCACCGCGCAGGTGCGGTCCGATATTGCCGCTTTGACCGCCGCGATATCGTTATAGGGCAGATGGGTAATATCCTGCGGCAGCGGCGCATAATCGCATGAGTATTTCGGCTGCCCGCCAACCGTCACGGTAAACAGCGTGCGGCCGTGGAAAGCGTTCTGGAAGGCGATGATTTCGCTTTTTTCGCCGCCGGACTTATCGTGGGCATATTTTCGCGCCAGTTTCAGCGCCGCTTCATTGGCTTCCGCCCCGGAGTTACAGAAGAACACCTTATCGGCAAAGGTCGACTCCACCAGCGTTTTCGCCAGCTGCAGCACCGGTTCATTGGTGTAGCCGTTGCCGATATGCCAGAGGTTATCAAGCTGAGATTTCAGCGCCGCAACCAGCGCCGGATGGGTGTGCCCGAGAGAGTTAACGGCAATACCGCCCGCTAAATCGATATATTCTTTACCCTGCTGATCCCAGACTTTCGAGCCCGCCGCCTTCACTGGAATAAAGGGCGCAGGGGCAAAACAGGGAACCATGTAAGAATTAAAATCTTCACGAGTCATAGAGCCTGACATAACAATTCTCCGGAACGAATATTGGCATTATTCAGTGGGCCAATCATGGTGAGTCGACATTAACAATTCCCCGCGCCTTGTTTTACGGGCGAACGAGCCCGTTGCGATGAAGGTAAATTCACCACAATAAAACAAAGCCTTTTTATATTTATGGGTATTTGTTAACTCTCAGTTAATACCTTGTGTATTGCGTGCCCTCATGCTGGGCCCTGTCGCGTAACAAAGTCAATACCGGAACTGTCATTTTATTCACTTTTTGAAGATCATCAAGATAATGATAAATATGAAAAAATTATTTTACCATTCACTTAAGTGCATAAAATATGCATACAAATGCACAACATGACCGCATTTTTCGGTGCGTAGTTATGCAATCAAAAAACCAAAGTTCTAACAAAAATTTAAAATTCGGAATGCCCGTCAAATACCGGTTTATAAAATTGGTGATAACATTCATTGCACAGAGTTTACTGCTGTACCTATTCCACGGTTTCACACGACATAAATAACATTGAGAACAGGACTCTTATGGAAAAGTTATCTTACGCATCTGAAAGTAGTACATCTCCATGGACAACCTACCTGCGCCAGATCGACCGCGTCGCGCCTTATCTGGGCGATCTCGCCTACTGGGTGGAAACTCTGCGTCACCCCAAACGCGCGCTGATTGTCGACATTCCGGTGCAGATGGATGATGGCACCATCCGCCACTTTGAAGGTTACCGCGTACAGCACAATCTATCGCGTGGACCGGGTAAAGGTGGTGTTCGCTACCATCCAGACGTTGACCTGAACGAAGTGATGGCACTTTCTGCCTGGATGACCATTAAGTGCGCCGCGGTCAATATTCCTTACGGCGGCGCCAAAGGCGGCGTTCGCGTCGACCCGTTCAGCCTGTCAGAAGGCGAGCTGGAGCGTCTGACCCGCCGCTATACCAGCGAAATCGGTCTGATTATCGGGCCGCAGAAAGATATTCCGGCCCCGGACGTCGGCACCAACGGTAAAGTGATGGCGTGGATGATGGATACCTACTCCATGAACCATGGCACCACCATTACCGGCGTGGTGACCGGCAAGCCGATTCACCTCGGCGGTTCGCTGGGACGTGAAAAAGCGACCGGGCGCGGCGTCTTTATTACCGGCCGTGAAGTCGCCGGTCGTTCCGGGATTGAAATTGAAGGCGCGAAAGTGGCGCTGCAAGGTTTCGGTAACGTCGGTAGCGAAGCCGCACGTCTGTTCGCCGAAGTGGGCGCGCGGATCGTGGTGATTCAGGACCACACCGCCACCCTGTATAACGAAGGGGGCATTGATATGGCCGCCCTGACCGCATGGCAGGCTGAGAAGAAACAGATTGCCGGTTTCCCGGGCGCCCGTGAAATCGACAAAGATGCCTTCTGGACCACCCAGATGGACATTCTGATCCCTGCCGCGCTGGAGGGCCAGATCACTCGCGAGCGCGCGGAAAAACTGACTTGTAAGCTGGTGCTGGAAGGAGCGAACGGCCCGACCTATCCGGAAGCGGATGATGTCCTTGCCGAACGCGGCGTCGTCGTGGTTCCTGACGTTATCTGTAACGCCGGCGGCGTGACCGTCAGCTACTTCGAATGGGTCCAGGACATGGCGAGCTTCTTCTGGAGCGAAGAAGAGATCAACGCCAAGATGGACCGCATCATGACTGACGCGATCATTCACGTTTGCGAGAAGGCCGCGGACAAAGAGTGCTCTCTGCGTACCGCAGCCTATATCGTCGCCTGTGAACGCATTCTGATGGCGCGTAAAGACCGCGGTATCTATCCTGGTTAAGGATGCCGCAATCACCGCCCGGGCTATAGCCCGGGCTTTTTTTTGCCCACGCCCGGGCATGCCACCAGCCGCGCCCTTTCCCGGTCCGTTCCTCCCCCTCCCTGCGTGTCTGGTTGTGACGTCTCCCCCCCTGATAAGCGCAGGTAGTGTTAACAACTTTTTAGCATCTGCCCTTGAATTTGGTTTTCCATCAGGAATAGAATCGTTAGAGCTCTAATGATTTTGTCAGGATCGGATACGAAGAAGACTATGGATAACCGCCAGCTTACCTTTTCCCATTTGTTGTATCTCACGGCCCACCACTGGCGGCTGGCGGTCAATCGCCGGCTGAAAGACCTCGGAATGAGTCAGGCCAGCTGGGTCGCGGTGGCGGCCATTGCCCGCAACGCCGAGCCGCTGTCGCAAATTGAGCTGGCCCAGGAACTGGGCGTGGAAAGCGCCACCATCGTTCCACTGGTCAATCGCCTTGTCGGGCTGGGGCTGGTCGAGCGCGTTATCACCGAGCGCGATAAACGCAAACGGCTGCTGGTCGCCACTGAGAAGGGGCTTGAGGTCTATCAACAGGTCAAAACCGTGGCCGACGCCCTGCGTGAAGAGATCCTCAGTTCCATCAGCGCCGAGGAGCGCGAGCACACTCAGCGGGTGCTGGAAAAACTGCTGCGCGAGCTGGAGAAAAAATAATGCCGCGCCGCGAGAGTAATCCCTATCGCCCTCATGACTGGGCGCCGCATGAGAAACCCGCGCTGCTCGGCTCGCCGTCCACGCCGATTCACAGTCCTCCGAAGCGCATCGCCTATGGTATCGTCGGGCTGCTGGTGTGCCTGACCGGCGCGCTGGGTAATGCGGTCGTGACCGCCAACCTGCAAAACCTGCAGGGGACCTTTGCCGCGTGGTCCACCGAAATCGCCTGGCTGCCCGCAGTGTACGTGATGACCAACGTGTCGATTAACCTGCTGCTGGTGAAATTCCGCCAGCAGTTTGGCCTGCGCGCCTTTACCGAAGGCTTCCTCGTGCTCTATGTGCTGGTGACCTTTTTCCACCTCTTCGTCAACGATCTCAGCTCGGCGATGATGGTCCGCGCCGCCCACGGCATGGTGGCGGCAGCGCTCAGTTCTTTGGGTATCTATTATCAGGTGCAGGCGTGGCCCGCTCGCCATCGTTTGAAAGCGTTGACGATTGGTATTACCGGCTCTTCTCTGGCGATCCCCATTGCCCGCCTGTTCTCCACCGAACTGTTACAGCTTGACGAATGGCGCGGACTCTACTTCTTCGAACTGGGGCTGGCGCTGATCTCCCTTGCCTGCGTTATCGTGCTCAAGCTGCCGCCCAGCGATCGGAAAAAGGTGTTCGAGAAAAAGGATTTCATTACCTTCATGTTGCTGGCGCCTGGGATGGCGCTGGTCTGCGCGGTCCTGTCGCTTGGCCGTCTCGACTGGTGGTTTGAAGCCCCGTGGATTGGCTGGTCGCTGGCGGGCGCGGTGGTGTTAATTGTCTCGGCCATTGTTTTTGAGCACAACCGCAGCAACCCGCTGCTCAATACGCATTGGCTTTCCAGCGGCAGTATCCTGCGCCTGGGGCTGATTATGCTGCTTATTCGCATCGTCCTGGCGGAGCAAAATACCGGGGTTATCGGCTGGCTACAGTATGCGGGGCTGCAAAACGAACAGATGGGCACCCTGGCCTGGTCGATTTTCGCCGGCATCCTCAGCGGGATTGTCGCCAGCTGTCTGACCCTCAATCCGCAGCGGCTCTACTGGCCGATCGCCACCGCGCTGGCCTGCATTATGATAGCCTCGCTGCTCGACAGTCAGTCCACCATCCTGACTCGCCCGGAGCAGCTGATGTTCAGCCAGTTCTTACTCGGCTTCGGCAGCGCCTTTTTCCTCGCTCCGGCGATGCTCGCCGGGATCGGCGGCGTCATTGCCGACCCGCGCAACCTGGTCAGTTTTTCGGTGCTGTTTGGCATGAGCCAGAATATCGGCGGCCTGCTGGGTTCGGCTATTCTCGGCACCTTCCAGACCTGGCGTGAGAAGTTCCACTCCAGTCAGTTGGCCGATCAGCTCACCACCCTGAACCCGTTAATTACCGAGCGCCTGCAGCAGTACAGCCAGCTGTACCAAAGCCAGATTGGCGACAGCACCCTGCTGAACGTGCAGGCCAGCACGCTACTGCAAAACGCCGCGACGCTGCAGGCCAATATTCTTGCCTACAATGACACCTATCTTCTGACCGCGGCGATTTCCGCCGGGACGCTGATCTGGGTGTTCTGGCGGTTGATAAGACTGCGTGTTACCGCCCGTATCGCGCTGAAACGCGCGACGGGCAGCAAATAACATTGATAATTTTTACTCTGGAGTCGTTATGAGTCAGCAGGATGCGGCCAGGCAACAGGCCAACACCCGCAATAATATCCGCGTGGTATCTATTTTTACCGCCGCCGCCATCGGCCTTATCGGCGTACTGGCGATTTTGTACGCCTGGCAACTGCCGCCGTTTACCCGGCACAGTCAGTTCACCGATAACGCCTATGTGCGCGGACAGACCACCTTTATCAGTCCGCAGGTCAGTGGCTATGTCACCGCCGTCAACGTGCAGGATTTTGATAATGTCAAACCGGGACAGGTGCTGTTCCAGATTGATGACCGTATCTATAAACAGCGCGTTCACCAGGCGCAGGCGACGCTGGCGATGAAACAGGCGGCGCTGAAAAATAACCTGCAGCAGCGCAAAAGTGCCGAGGCGGTCATTCAGCGTAACGAAGCGGCGCTGCAAAACGCCCGCGCGCAGAACCAGAAAAACCAGGCGGATTTAAAACGCGTGCAGGATTTGACCGCCGACGGTTCACTGTCCATTCGCGAACGCGATTCTGCCCGGGCCAGCGCGGCGCAAGGTTCCGCCGATATCGAACAGGCACAAGCAACGCTGGAAATGTCGCGCCAGGATCTGCAATCAACCATCGTAAACCGCGATGCGCTGGCCGCCGACGTCGCCAGCGCCGGCGCGGCGCTGGAGCTGGCGGAAATCGATCTGAACAACACGCGCATTGTCGCCCCCACCGCCGGTCAGCTCGGACAAATATCCGTGCGCCTCGGCGCCTACGTTAGCGCCGGTACCCACTTAACCTCGCTGGTGCCGCCGCAGCATTGGGTGATCGCCAATATGAAAGAGACCCAGCTGGCACAAATTCGCATCGGCCAGCCCACCACCTTTAGCGTTGATGCGCTGAACGGTGAAACATTCAGCGGTACCGTACAGAGCATCTCGCCGGCGACCGGCGTTGAGTTCAGCGCCATCTCCCCGGATAACGCCACCGGCAACTTCGTCAAAATCGCCCAGCGCATTCCGGTACGCATTGCCGTGAATGACGGACAGAAGAACAGTTCGCGACTGCGCCCGGGGATGTCGGTGCAGGTCACCATCGATACACGCGAGGGAGCGCAGCCATGATCCGCCCGCTGACTCTCGCGCTGGCCCTGGTCCTGATCGGCTGTCAATCGGCGGACGTTCAGCGGGCCGGGCCGTCATTACAGATCCCGGCCGCCTGGCGTGCCGCTGTCGGGCCGACCAGCCCGGTGGAAGGCGTATGGTGGCGCAACTTTCACGACAGCCAGCTCAATCGCTATGTCGACCAGGCGCTACGCTACAACAGCGATGTCCTGATCGCCCGTGAACGGGTCAATGAGTATCAGGCCCGGGCCTACGCCGCCGACAGCACCCTCTTTCCAGCGCTGGATGCCTCATTGACCGGCTCCCGCGCGCGGGCGCAGTCCGCCGCAACCGGCCTGCCCGTGCACAGCACGGTCTACAAAGGCGGATTAACCGCCAGCTATGATGTGGATATCTGGGGCGCCAACCGCAGCGCGGCCAGCGCCGCGCAGGCGAGTCTGGAGGCGCAAAAAGCCGCCGCCGCCGCCGCCGATCTCACCGTCGCCACTTCGGTGGCCGCGGGGTATCTGACGCTGCTCTCGCTGGATGAACAGCTGCGGGTCACCCGGCAGACGCTGAAATCGCGCCAGGACGCGTACAACCTGGCTAAACGTCAGTTTGAGACCGGCTATACTTCGCGCCTGGAGCTGATGCAGGCAGATTCCGAACTGCGTTCAACGCGCTCGCAGATCCCGCCGCTTCAGCATCAGATAGCTCAGCAAGAGAACGCCCTGAGCGTCCTGACCGGCAGCAACCCTGGCAGCATTCAGCGTCAGGATTTCGCCCGACTGACGCCGCTCGCACTGCCGTCCCAGCTGCCCTCCACGCTGCTGAACCGCCGTCCGGATATCGTTCAGGCCCAGCGGCAGCTGATTGCCGCCGATGCCACGCTCGCCTCATCGCAGGCGCAGCTCCTGCCGTCGATCAATTTGACCGCCACCGGTAGCCTGCAGGATCGGACGCTGCCGGACCTGCTCGATAACCCGCTGCGGCTGTGGAGCCTTGGCGGCAGTATTCTCGCCCCGTTGCTCAACCGCCAGGCGCTCAATGCGCAGGTGGATGTGTCGATGGCGCAGCGCAACCAGGCGCTGTACGGTTACGAGAAGACGGTGCGCGGCGCGTTTCAGGAAGTGAATGACAGTCTTGATGCCATCGCCCGCTATGGCGAGCAGTTAAATGAACTCCTCAGTCAACAGGAGGTGGCGCAGGAAACCTTGCGCATTGCGCAGAATCGCTACCGTAACGGCTACTCCTCCTATCTTGACGTACTGGACGCCCAGCGCACGCTGTTCGCTACGCAGATTAGCGTTGTGCAGGTGAAAAACAATCTGCTGCTGGCGCAGGTGGATTTATACCGGTCGCTGGGAGGCGGCTGGTCTGACTCATCAGGGACGTAACGCGGGAAATCGCCTATGCAACAACAATGGTCTGCCGTAGACAGTTATCTGATTGATACTTTAATTCCCCACGATCCGCTGCTCAGCCAGGTGCTGGCGAACAATCAGCGCGCCGGGCTGCCCGCTTTTGACGTCGCCGCGAATCAGGGGCAGTTTCTGGCGCTGCTGGTGCGCATGGTGCGGGCGCAGCGGGTGCTGGAAATCGGTACACTCGGCGGATACAGCACCATCTGGATGGCTCGTGAGCTGCCGGAAGATGGCGAGCTGCTGACGCTGGAGGCCGATCCGCACCATGCCGCGGTGGCCCGAGAAAATCTGCGCCTGACAGGGGTCGATAAGCAGGTCACGCTGCGGGAAGGTCCGGCGCTGCAGACCCTCGAATCCCTCGGCGATCGCCCGCCTTTTGATCTGATTTTTATTGATGCCGACAAACCCAGTAACCCCGACTATTTACGCTGGGCGTTGCGCTATTCCCGAGCGGGAACATTGATTATCGGCGATAACGTGGTGCGCGACGGCGAGGTGGCGAACCCGCACAGCGAGGACGATCGCGTGCAGGGGGTACGACGCTTTATCGAGATGATGGCCGACGATCCGCGTCTGACGGTCACGGCGCTGCAAACGGTAGGCAGTAAAGGCTGGGATGGGTTTACGCTGGCGTGGGTGAACGGCTAATCATCCGCGACGCTGCCCGGACAGCGGCGCGACGCCGTTATCCGGGTAAGCAGGTCAAGCGATTGCTTAAACCCCGTCGCCCGCGCCAGCAGGAACGTCCGCAGCTTGCAAATCGTCGCTTACGCGACGATTTGTTCCATAGCCTGCAGCACCCGCTTGTCGGAGATGGGATATGGCGTTCCGAGCTGCTGGGCGAAGAAGCTGACGCGCAGCTCCTCAATCATCCAGCGAATCTCCTGCACATCCGCATCCCCACGCCGCCCCGGCGGTAGCTTATTCAGCCACTGCTGCCAGGCCTGCTGGATGCTCTCCACTTTGAGCATCTGCGCCCGGTCGCGGTGCGGATCGATGGCCATTTTCTCCAGTCGTTTTTCAATCGCCTGCAGATAGCGCAGGGTATCCCCCAGTCGGCGGAAACCGTTGCCGGTCACGAAGCCGCGATAGACCAGCCCGCCCATCTGCGCCTTAATATCCGACAGCCCCAGCGCCATGCTCATGTCGACGCGCCCTTTCAACCGCTTATTGATGTTAAACACCGCGGTCAGAATCTGTTCGACCTGTTTGGCTATCTCCACCACCGTCTCATTCAGTTCGGCGCGCACCTTATCGTGCAGTTTCGCGAAATCCTCCTCGCTCCACACCGGGCCGCCCGCCTCATCGATAAGTTTATCGACGCCACAGGAGATACAGTCATCAATCAGATCCAGCACTTTGCCGTAAGGGTTAAAATAGAGCCCCAGCTTGGCTTTATTCGGCAGCTTCTCATGCAGATACTTAATCGGCGACGGGATATTGAGCAGCAGCAGACGGCGCAGCCCCTGCCACATCGCCTGCTGCTGCTCCAGCGGATTATCAAACAGCTTAATCGCCACGCTGTCGCGTTCATCCACCAGCGCCGGCCAGGCTTTCACCTTATAGTTGCCGCGTTTTTGCTCGTAGCTCTCCGGCAGTTGACCGAAACTCCAGATATGCAGCCCGCTCTGCTCGATACCATCGTCGGCAACGGCAGAAAGCGTCTCCTGCACTTTGCCCTTCAAGGCCTCTTTTAACTCCTGCAGCGAGCGCCCTTCCGCGAGCTTTTTGTTCTGGTCATCCACCACCCGGAAGGTGATTTTCAGATGATCGGGCACCTGTTCCCACTGCCAGGCTTCGCGGTCGATGGTCACGCCGCTCATACGCCGCAGCTCGCGCTCCAGCGAATCCAGCAGCGGCAGCTCCAGCGGCGTCGCGCGGCCTAAAAACGCCTCGGCGTAGTTCGGCGCCGGCACGAAATTACGCCGCACCGGTTTTGGCAGCGATTTGATCAGCGCGATAATCAGCTCACGGCGCAGACCGGGAATCTGCCACTCAAATCCGGCCTCTTCGACCTGGTTGAGCAACGGCAGCGGAATATGTACCGTCACCCCATCAGCATCAGCGCCCGGTTCAAACTGATAGGTCAACCGCAGCTTCAGGTTGCCCTGATGCCAGAAGTTCGGATAGTCCAGCTTGCTGACCTGCTCCGCCCCCTCTTTGATCAGCATACTCTTTTCAAAGTTGAGCAGATCCGGCGTGTCGCGGCTGGCCGCTTTCCACCACTTATCGAAGTGACGCGCGGAAATAACGTCATGGCTGATACGCTGGTCATAGAAATCGAACAGCGTATCGTCATCCACCAGAATGTCGCGGCGGCGCGATTTATGCTCCAGCTCTTCAATTTCCGTGCGCAGCCTGTTGTTGTCGCGGAAGAAGGCGTGACGCGTCTGCCAGTCCCCTTCCACCAGCGCATGGCGGATAAACAGCTCGCGGCACAACGCCGGGTCCATCTGGCTATAGTTCACTTTGCGGGCGGCGACGATCGGCAGACCGTAGACGGTCACTTTCTCCGTCGCCATCACCGCCCCCTGCGCCCGCTCCCAGTGCGGTTCGCTGTATGACCGTTTAAGCAGGTGCTGCGCCACCGGTTCTATCCATTCCGGGTCGATGCGGGCGGCAATCCGTCCCCACAGGCGGCTGGTTTCCACCAGTTCGGCGACCATCGTCCACTTCGGCGGTTTCTTGAACAAACCGGATCCCGGGAAGATAGAGAAACGCGCATTGCGCGCCCCGGTAAACTCCTGCTTATCGTTATCTTTCATCCCGATGTGCGACAGCAGACCGGTCAGCAGCGCGGTATGGATTTCGCGATATTCCGCCGGCTCGCTGTTAATCGGCAGCCCCAGCTCTTTCACCACCTGGCGCAGCTGGGTGTAGATATCCTGCCATTCACGCACCCGCAGATAGTTGAGAAAATCGGTGCGGCACTGGCGACGGAACTGGTTCGAGGAGAGCGCCTTTTGCTGCTCGCCGAGGTAGTTCCACAGGTTCACAAACGCCAGGAAGTCGGACTCTTTATCGTGGAAACGGCGATGTTTCTCATCGGAGGCCTGCTGCTTGTCCATCGGGCGCTCGCGCGGGTCCTGAATCGACAGCGCCGAGGTGATGATCATCGCCTCGCGCACGCAGCCGTGTTTTTGTGCTTCCAGCACCATCCGCGCCAGGCGCGGGTCAACCGGCAGCTGGCTGAGCTGGCGGCCCATCGGCGTCAGCTTATAGGCGGTCTGCTGCTCGTCGGTGGTAATCGCCCCCAGCTCCTCGAGCAGACGCACGCCGTCCTGGATATTGCGCTTATCCGGCGCTTCAACGAACGGGAACGCGGCAATATCACCGAGGCCCAGCGCGGTCATTTGCAGGATCACCGACGCCAGGTTAGTACGCAGAATTTCCGGGTCGGTAAATTCCGGGCGCGAGAGGAAATCGTCTTCCGAATAGAGACGAATACAGATCCCTTCAGACACACGGCCGCAGCGGCCTTTACGCTGGTTAGCAGAGGCCTGAGAAACCGGCTCAATCGGCAGACGCTGCACCTTGGTACGATAGCTATAGCGGCTGATGCGCGCGGTACCGGGATCGATAACGTACTTAATGCCCGGAACGGTCAACGAGGTTTCGGCGACGTTGGTCGCCAGCACGATCCGCCGCCCGCTGTGGGACTGGAAGACGCGGTTCTGTTCGCTGTTCGACAGCCGCGCATACAGCGGCAGGACTTCGGTATGGCGCAGATTGAGCTTATTGAGCGCATCGGCGGTATCGCGAATTTCGCGCTCGCCGCTCATAAAGATCAGGATATCGCCGGGACTTTCACGTCCCAGTTCATCAACGGCATCGAAGATCGCCTGCAGCTGATCGCGTTCGGTATCGTCGGCATCTTCAACGATTGGCCGGTAGCGCACTTCCACCGGGTAAGTTCGGCCGGACACTTCGATAATCGGCGCGTGGTTAAAGTGGCGCGAAAATCGTTCCGGGTCGATGGTTGCCGAGGTGATGATAATTTTCAGGTCCGGGCGACGCGGCAGCAGTTCCCGTAAATAGCCGAGCAGGAAGTCGATGTTCAGGCTACGTTCGTGCGCTTCATCGATGATGATGGTGTCGTACTGCATCAACAGCCGATCCTGCTGGATTTCCGCCAGCAGAATACCGTCGGTCATCAGCTTGACCATGGTGTTGTCGCTAACGTGGTCGCTAAAACGGACTTTATAGCCGATGCAGCCGCCCGGTTCGCTTTGCAGCTCTTCGGCGATACGGTTGGCCACGGTGCGCGCCGCCAGACGACGCGGCTGCGTATGGCCAATCAGCCCTTTCACCCCGCGCCCCAGTTCCATGCAGATTTTCGGCAGCTGGGTGGTTTTACCGGAGCCGGTCTCCCCTGCCACGATAACCACCTGATGGTCGCGAACCGCCTGCAAAATCTCCTCTTTTTTCTGGCTGACCGGCAGATTTTCCGGGTAGGTAATCGTTGGGCGCGAGGCTTCACGCAGCAGGACTCTCCCTGCGGCTTGTTCGATCTCCTGCGCCATCTCCTGAAGAATGGCCTGCTGGGCTTCAGGATTTTTAACCTTCTTCACGCCATGCAGGCGACGGGAAAAGCGTGACTTATCACGCAGCATCAGGCCATCAAGCCGTTGGAATAGCTGAGAGAAGGTGAACTTTTGTTGTTCTGTCATAGCGTTATCGGGCAGTGCACTGCCGGGAAAAATCTCTTGTGATGTATTGCTGTATATTACCACATCTGCGAATCGCATGCCTTGTTCAAAAAAATTGAATACAGGGTTCGATTTATTGCGCTTTCTCTGTGGCATGATTGTGAATACAGTGTCAACAAGCACCAGGGCATCGACCCGTCAATCTCATATAAGGAAACACCCATGAGCAAAGTATTAGTACTGAAATCCAGTATTCTGGCAGGGTACTCACAATCCGGTCAGCTGTCCGACTATTTTGTTGAACAATGGCGCGAACAGCACGCTGATGATGTTATCACCGTGCGTGACCTGGCAGCCAATCCGATTCCGGTACTGGATGGTGAACTGGTTGGCGCGCTGCGTCCGAGCGATGCCCCGCTGACGCCGCGTCAGCAGGAAGCGCTGGCGCTGTCCGACGAACTGATCGCCGAGCTGAAAGCGAATGACGTGATTGTCATCGCGGCGCCGATGTATAACTTCAACATCCCGACCCAGCTGAAAAACTACTTCGACCTGGTGGCTCGCGCCGGTGTGACCTTCCGCTACACCGAAAAAGGGCCAGAAGGTCTGGTTACCGGTAAACGTGCGGTTGTGCTGACCAGCCGTGGCGGTATCCATAAAGACACCCCGACCGACCTGGTCACGCCGTACCTGTCTACCTTCCTCGGCTTCATCGGTATCACCGACGTGAACTTTGTCTTCGCAGAAGGCATTGCTTATGGTCCGGAAGTCGCAGCCAAAGCGCAGTCCGATGCCAAAGCGGCCATCGACAGCGTGGTTGCAGCATAAGATTTCCACTCCCACCGCCCGGTGGGAGTGTTTTTTTCACCCTCTCCCCATTTCCCTTACGCACCGCCTCGTAGAGCGCAGCTGAAGGCGTCTCCGACGAAAATGGCGCAAGCGCTGGAAAGCAGCGTGGATAGCATTAAAAGCCGGTAATCCAGGCGACGTAACCCCATGGAACTCGCGGCAAAAGTGCTGGCGGCGATTCAGGCGCACCCGGCACTCTTTCGCGAGCGGGCTAAATATGAGGCCCCCGATGCCCGAGGGCTCTTGTTCAGGATGATGATTTCGGCCGCAGGTTCTCGTCAAACTCCAGCCGTTTTCTCTCCGGCTCGGCTTCTTTTAACGGCTCCACCTGATGCAGCGACTGCTTGCAGCGCTCCACCAGCACCTGGTATTCCCGCGTCCCCTGCTTTTTCCACGCGATTTCCTGCTCGCTCAAGGTGCGGATCGCTTTTGCCGGACTGCCGACAATCAGATGGTTGGCCGGCATCTCCGCTTTCGCCTTCACAAACGCCGATGCGCCGACAATGCTGTTCTCACCGATGGTCGCGCCGTCGATAATCACCGCGCTCATTCCCACCAGCGCGTTGCGGCCAATGACGCAGCCATGAAGAATTGCCCCGTGGCCGATATGCCCGTCCTCCTCCACCACCGTATCCTGACCGGGGAAGCCGTGCATCACGCAGTTATCCTGAATGTTAGCGCCGTCTTTAACCACAATCCGCCCAAAATCGCCGCGCAGGCTGGCATTAGGGCCAACGTACACGCCTTTCCCGAGGATCACATCGCCAATCAGTACCGCCGTGGGATGCACGTAGCTTTCATCCGGCACAACGGGAGTCATACCGTCAATCTGATAAATCGGCATCAAGCCTCCTTAGGCGCCTGGCAAACCGCCAAAACGCTGATAATAGAGCGGCCCCGGCGCAGGCAGTTCCCCCACCGAGCTTTCCCCTTTTTCGCCGACGAAGGTCAGCGCGCCGGGAGCGACCCGCTGGTAAATATTGATGCACAGCTGGCGCGCGGTTTGTCCGGCCCAGTGCGCAGGCAGTAGCTCCTCCGGCAACAGCGGATCTTTGAGCACCACGCGACGATAGAAATGGATCAGCAGCAGCTGGATCTGGAAGCAACGTTGCGGCGTTAACTCGTCGGCATCGGCATCGCGCAGCAGCGGTAGCAGCGGGCGAAACAGTGCAATAAAGGTGTCGTACATCGTGTTCTGCTCGGTCAAATGCCAGCACTCTTCCACACGGGCGCGCAGCGCCGCCTGGGAGAGCGCCAATGGCGAATGGGCTTCAAAACAGATCACGTTTTCCGCCACGCCCGCTTCGTGCAGCAGCGACTGGACATCGGCCATTTTTTGCGACGGCGAGGCAAGCAGACTCGGTGCCAGGGCGCCAAAGCCTTGCCACAGCAGCTGCTTTTTCACTTCCGCCAGCTGATTTTTCTCCAGCCCTTCCGACAGCAGCAGCAGCCAGGTCCCGTCCCATTCCGGCGCGCTGGCGCGGTAGATTTTATGCTCCGCCCGGCGCGTCAGACGCAGCCCTTTGTCGCTCAGACGATAGAAACTGCGTCGGCCGATGCGTACCACATCCAGCCACTCCTCTTTGTTCAGCCGGAACAGCGCCGTGCGCACGAACCGTTCGCCAAAGCCCAGCCCTTCCAGCAGCGCGGCCACGCTGCCGAGCCACACTTCTCCACCGCGCTGTAGCAAGGAATCGCCGTACAGCGAGGCGATCAGCGAAGTGCCGCTGATTGGCATCGCTTCGACCGCCTGTTGAATAAAAGTATCGAGTTTACTCATTTGATTCATTCTGTTGTTATTGTTGTCCTTTCTGAATCATAGCACAGGAAAATCCCCGGTAGCGCAGGCTTACCGGGGATCGGGTCTGGTGCCCGGGTCGGGCGCAAGCCGCCACCCGGGAAGACTCGGCTTAACCGTTGGCGACGATTTTGCGCAGGTCGGAGACGCGGCAGGCCTTGCCTTCCGAGCGAGGGATACTTCCGCAGTTGACGATGCTAATATCCGTCGAGATCCCGACCATCGACTTAATTCGGTGACGCAGCTGATGGCAGATCTGGCAGCGCTGCTCATGACTCAGCGACAAGCTGCTCTCTTTCAACTCGACGCGGACCGAAAGTGAATCAAGATGGCCGCGACGATTGACTTCCAGCTGATAGTGCGGCGACAGATGCTCGACTTTCAGAATCTCCTCTTCCAGTTGCGACGGGAAGACGTTGACCCCGCGAATAATCAGCATATCGTCACTGCGCCCGCTGATGCGATCCATCCGGCGCATGGTGCGCGCGGTGCCCGGCAGCAGGCGGGTCAGATCGCGAGTACGGTAGCGAATCACCGGCAGCGCCTCTTTGGTCAGTGTGGTAAACAGCAGCTCGCCGTGTTCGCCATCCGCCAGCGGCGTACCGTCGTTGGGGTTAACCACTTCCGGGAAGAAGTGATCTTCCCAGATAGTCGGACCGTCGGCGGTTTCCAGACACTCCATCGCTACCCCCGGCCCCATCACTTCCGACAGGCCGTAAATATCCAGCGCGGAGATCCCCAGCCGACGCTCAATCTCCCCCCGCATCGCCAGCGTCCACGGCTCGGCGCCGAAGACGCCGACCCGCAGCGAGCAGCGGCTGGCGTCGCCGCCCATCTGGCGCTCCAGCTCTTCAATCAGGTTCAGGCAGTAGGAAGGCGTCACCATAATCATGTCCGGCTGGAAATCGCGGATCAGCTGCGCCTGTTTTTCCGTCTGGCCGCCGGACATCGGGATCACCGTGGCCCCCAGGCGCTCTGCGCCGTAGTGCGCGCCGAGACCGCCGGTGAACAGCCCGTAGCCGTAGGCAACATGAATTTTATCTTTTGCCGTACCGCCGGCGGCGCGCAGCGAACGGGCAACGATATTGGCCCAGGTGTCGATGTCATTCTGCGTATAGCCCACCACCGTCGGTTTGCCGGTGGTGCCGGAAGAGGCATGAATACGCACAATTTGTTCCATCGGTACCGCAAAGGTATCAAACGGATAGTTATCGCGCAGATCCTGTTTGGTGGTACACGGGAATTTGCTCAGGTCGCTCAGTTCGCGAAAATCCTCAGGATGGACGCCCGCCGCGTCAAATTTACGCCGGTACATCGGCACATTGTCATAGGCATGTTTCAGCGTCCATTTCAGGCGCTGGGTTTGCAAAGCTTGTAATTCGTCACGAGAAGCAGTTTCAATCGGATCTAATTTTGTATTAGTTATCATTTTAGGGTACTCGCAGGTAAAGTCGCTCACACTCGCTCAAGGATCATGGCAATGCCCTGACCCACGCCAATACACATCGTACACAGCGCATAGCGCCCGTTCCGTCGCTGCAGCTCCAGGCTGGCGCTCAATGCCAGCCGCGCGCCGCTCATTCCCAAGGGATGACCTAAGGCGATAGCACCGCCGTTGGGGTTAACATGCTCCGCATCGTCCGCCAGCCCCAGCTGTCTGAGCACGCCTAAGGCCTGCGCAGCAAAGGCTTCGTTCAGTTCGATAACATCCATATCGTTAATATTCAGTCCGGCGCGCTCCAGCACTTTGCGTACCGCCGGCACCGGCCCCAGCCCCATAAACCTGGGCTCCACGCCCGCGGTCGCCATCGCCACAATTCGTGCACGTGGGGTTAACCCCTGCGCCCGCGCCTGCTGTTCGCTGGCGATAATCAGCGCGGCGGCGCCATCGTTCACCCCGGAGGCGTTTCCGGCGGTAACCACGCCGCCTTTGCGAAACGGCGTTTTTAGCCCGGCCAGCTGTTCAAGGGTGGTCTCCGCCCGCGGGTGTTCGTCCTCGCGAACCGCGCTCACCGCCCCTTTCTTGCCAATAATTTGCACCGGCACGATTTCCTGCGCCAGAATCCCCGCCCGCTGCGCTTTCGCCGTCAGCTGCTGGCTGCGAAAAGCGAAGGCATCCTGATCGGCCCGGCTGATGTTTAACAATTCAGCTACATTCTCTGCCGTTTCCGGCATACTGTCAGTGCCAAATTGCTGCTGCATGAGCGGGTTCACAAAACGCCAGCCGATGGTGGTATCAAACAGCTCGGCCTGGCGCTGGAACGGCGCGCTGGCTTTGCCCATCACAAACGGCGCCCGCGACATCGATTCCACGCCGCCGGCAATCAGCAGATCCGCCTCGCCGGCTTTGATGGCGCGTGCGGCAAAGCCGATCGCATCCAGGCCGGAACCACACAGCCGGTTGATGGTGGTGCCGGAGACCGTCTGCGGATATCCCGCCAGCAAGGTCGCCATATGCGCCACGTTGCGGTTATCTTCCCCGGCCTGGTTCGCACAGCCGAAAATCACATCATCGATGACCGAGGGATCGAGACCCGGGTTACGGCTCAGCAACTCTCGCAGTGGAATGGCGGCTAAATCATCGGCGCGGACGCTGGCCAGCGCCCCGCCGTAACGACCAATCGGCGTACGAATCCCATCACAGATAAAGGCGTCACGCATCAGACTTCTCCCGTTATTGTGCCGCCGATGCGGTGCGATTTGCCGCGAAACAGGGCCACAATCTTTTGTTGTTGATTAACAATTTCAATGTCGTAGACGCCGGTCAGTTTCCCCTGCTGCTTCACCCGCGCCGTGGCGACCAGCCGGTCGCCGGCAAACGCCGGACGCAGGAAGTCGATACTGGCGGCAGATGCCACCGCCGCCAGCCCCTGGCTGTTGCAGGCGTAGGCAAAGGCGGTATCGGCCAGCGAAAACAGCTGTCCGCCGTGACAGGTCTGATGGCCGTTAAGCATGGCTGGCGAGACGGTCATGCTCATCTGCGCGTAGCCGTCATCCATTTCAATCATCTCGATGCCCAGGGTTCTGGCGCAGGTATCTTTTTCGTACATCGCGCGCGCGTTGCGCCAGGCCTCATTGTTCATTACGCTGCTCCACCAGCGCCTTCTGGCGCAGTAAGGAACCGGGGCGATAACGCTCTTCGCCATAGTGCTGTTGCAGGTTCTCCAGCATGCGCAGCACGCGCTGCCAGCCCACCGATTCGCCCCACGCCAGCGGGCCGTGCGGGTAGTTGACGCCCAGGCGCATCGCGGTATCGATATCTTCCGGGCTGGCGACCCCTTTTTGCACCGCGTCGAGCGCTTCATTAATCAGCATGGCGAGGGTACGCCAGACCAGCAGGCCGGGATAATCGGCAATCAGCAGCACTTTCTTGCCCTGCTGCTGGAAATAGCGCACCGCTTTGTCGGTCGCCGACGCCGGGTTCGTCGCCGCCGTTGCCAGAACCACGGTGTCACCCGCGCAATAGTCATATACCACCACCGGGCAGCCATACTGCACGCTCAGCGCCTGGGCGGTTTCGCCTTCCGTTTCCAGCACACGAACGTCGTCCAGGGCGATCGTGACCCTGCCGGTGACACTGTCACCTGTTGTGCGAACTGCTTTGGCCCCGCAGGTTTCAGCCACTGCGGCCAGCGCCGGCACGGCTTCGCTCTCAAGGGGCCAGCGATAGACGCCCTGGCCGCTCTTCTTGCCCAGACGCCCGGCCAGCGCCAGCTCCTGCTGGACCAGCGATGGCAGAAAACGGCGGTCCTGCCAGAACGCGTTAAACACCGAACAGGTGACGGCGAAGTTGACGTCCTGACCAATCAGGTCGGTCAACGCCAGCGGCCCCATCGGGAAACCGCCGCCGTCGCGCAGCGCGGCATCAATCACCGCCGGGGGAGCCACCTGCTCCTCCAGCGCCCGCCACGCTTCGGCGTAGAACGGCCGCGCCACGCGGTTAACGATAAACCCCGGCGTCGAACGGCAGCGTACCGGCTGCTTTCCCCATGCCGTAACGCACCGGCACAGCTGTTCAACCACTTCCGGCGATGTCGCCAGACCGCTCACCACCTCCACCAGTTTCATCACCGGCGCTGGGTTAAAGAAGTGCAGACCGGCCACCCGTTCAGGGTGCTTTACATCGGCGGCAATGGCGGTAATGGAGATCGATGAGGTATTGCTGGTCAGCAGCGTTGACGGGGAGCAGATCGCCGCCAGCTGGCTGAAAAGCGCTTTTTTGACATCCGGGCGCTCTGACGCCGCTTCAATCACCAGCCAGGCGTCGGCCAGCGCGGCTAACTCGGTGACCGGAACAAGGCGGGAGACCAGCGCATCCGCCTGGTCCGCCGTCAGCTTGCCTCGCGCCACGCGGGCGGCCAGACGCTGACGAATGCCTTCCACCGCGCGGGTCAGCGCCTCGGTGGCGATATCGTAGAGCAGGACAGGATGTCCGGCCGCGGCGGCCACTTCCGCAATGCCGGCCCCCATCGTGCCGGCGCCGATCACGGCGACGGTTTGCAGTGTTTGGCTCATGGTCTATTTCCCGCTGAACTGTGGAGGACGCTTCGTCAGGAAGGCACTGACGCCTTCCCGATAGTCATCGCTGCGTCCGGCCAGACGCTGATAGTCGCGCTCAAGATCCAGCTGCGCATCGAGGCCGTTGGTCTCCGAGACCTGGAGCGCTTTTTTGATAAGCCCCAGCCCGAAGGTCGGCTGCGTCGCCAGATGGCGGGCCAGCTGACGACTGGTATCGGCCAGCTCGGCGTCCTCCACCAGCTGCCAGATCATCCCCCACTGAGCGGCCTGTTCGGCGCTGAGCTTCTCACCCAAAAGCGCCAGCCCCATTGCCCGAGCGCGTCCGGCCACCCGCGGCAGGAACCAGCTACCGCCGCAGTCGGGTACCAGCCCCAGCTTGCTGAAGGCCATCACAAAATTCGCCGACCGCGCGGCGAGAACAATATCGCAGCCCAGGGCGAGGGTGGCGCCCGCGCCGGCCGCCACGCCGTTCACCGCGGCAATCACCGGCTTCGGCAGCGCCGCCAGACGGCGCACCAGCGGGTTATAGAAACGCTCAACGGACAGGCCCAGATCCGGCGCCGGACCGCTGGGGTCGACGTTGCGATCATTTAAATCCTGGCCGGCGCAAAAACCGCGTCCGGCACCGGTAATCAGCAGGCAGCGCACGTTGTCATCGCGCTCGGCCTGAGTCAGACAGGCCGCCAGCTGCTGATGCATAAGATCGTTAAAGCTGTTAAGACGATCCGGGCGGTTAAGGGTAATCGTCATCACACCCTGTTCTACTTCGCTGAGAATAAAAGCGTCCACGATTAGCGTCCTTTAAATTCCGGGGTTCGTTTTTGTAAGAAGGCGTCAATACCTTCGCGGCGATCGTCGGTGGCGCTCAGCAATGTAAACAGCTGGCGCTCCTGTTGAAGACCGGCCTGAAGGCTCACTTCCTGCGCCTGGCGCAGCGACTGTTTCGCCGCACGCAGCGCCAGCGGCGAATGACCGGCGATGGTCGCCGCCAGCTTCAGGGCATATTCGTCGGTCAACAGCGCCGGGGTTATCTCACTCACCAGACCGGCCTGTTGCGCCCGCGGCGCATCAATACTTTCGCCGCTCAGCACCATCCGGCTGGCCAGCGCTTTCCCTACGCAGCGGATCAGACGCTGGGTGCCTCCGGCGCCAGGCATTATGCCGAGGGTGATCTCCGGCAGGCCGAAGCGCGCGTTATCGCCCGCCACCACCAGGTCGCAGAGCAGCGCCAGCTCGCAGCCCGCCCCAAGGGCGTAGCCGTTCACAGCGGCGATCAGCGGTTTCGGAAAGGCATCAATCCGCGCCCACAGACGCGGGCGAATATCGTCCATCGTGGCGGGCAGGTCTTTTTCCGCCATTTCGTTCAGGTCGGCGCCGGCGGCAAAGAAACGGCGGTTGCCGCCGATCACGCAGGCACGGATATCCGGGTCAGACGCCGCCGCGTCCAGCGCGTCGGCAATCTGCGTCAGCAGCGCGTTATTCAAGGCATTACGCGCCTGCGGACGATTCAGGGTCAGCAGCAGGACCCGCTGGTGACGGGCTATCAGCAGATCGCTCATGCCATTCCCCTTGCGTCAAAGTCGACCACCACGTCGCCGCTGGTCGGCAACGCCTGGCAGCTCAGCACATATCCGGCAGCCAGTTCGTCCGCTTCCAGGCTGTAGTTGGCCGCCATCGCCACTTCGCCGCGCAGCACTTTACATTTGCAGGTGGCGCAGACGCCGCCTTTACAGGCGAAGGGCAAATCCGCCCCCTGGCGCAGCGCCGCATCCAGAATGCTGTCATCTTCCGCGGTGAGGGCAATCTGCCGATCGCGGCCGTCCTGACGAATCGTGACGGTGCGGCCTTCAGCCTGCACGCCGGTGGCGCGTTTAGCGCGACTTCCGGGGGTATTAAAGCGCTCAAGATGAATCTGGTTTTCCGCCATCCCCAGCTCGCGCAGCGCCGCTTCAGCTTCATCCATCATCACCGCCGGACCGCAAATAAAGGCCTCGTCGAAGCGGCTGAAATCGAGCAGTCTGGCAGAGAGCGCGCGCAGTTTGTCGCCATCAATGCGCCCCTGCAGCAAATCGCTGTCCATCGACTCCTGGCTGAACAGATGCACCACCTGCAGCCGCTGCGGGTAGCGGTCTTTTAAATCCGCCAGCGCCTGACGAAACATCATGCTGCTGCTACTGCGGTTGCCATAAATCAGGGTGAAGCGGCTATGCGCTTCGGTGGCGAGCGTGGCGCCAATAATCGCCATCATCGGCGTGATACCGGATCCGGCGGCAATCGCCAGATAGTCAGCCTCGCGCCCGGCCTGCGGCTGGTAGCCGAAATGCCCCTGCGGCACCATCACCTCCAGCACCATGCCCTGGCAGATATCGCTCTGCGCATAGCGGGAAAAACGTCCGCCGTCGATGGCTTTGACCGCCACGCTGATTTCCGCCGGCGAGCGGCTGCGACAGATGGAGTAGCAGCGGCGCAGCTCTTCCCCGCCGAGGCGGGCTTTCACGGTCAGATGCTGGCCCGGACGGAAGGCATATTCCGCCTGCAGCGCGTCGGGAATCGCAAAGGTAATGGTCACAGCATCGCGGGTTTCCGGCTCCACTTTCGCGACGGTAAGCGAATGAAACGTCGTCATGGCAACCTCAAATACATTTAAAGTAATCAAAGGGTTCACGGCAGCTGTTGCAGCGGTAAAGCGCTTTACAGGCCGTCGAACCGAATTCACTGATCGGCGTGGTGTGTACGCTGCCGCAGCGCGGGCAAACCACCTCATCCGGAAGACCGGCATGGCAGGCGTGCCCCTGCGGCGGGCTGATGCCGTACTGGCGCAGACGCTCGCGGGCATCCTGGTTCATCCAATCGGTGGTCCACGGCGGGTCAAGCTGCAGGACAATCTGCACCGGCGTATAGCCGTGGCGGGCCATCGTTGCGCGAATCTCCCCCAGCAGATGCTCGGTCGCCGGGCAGCCCGAGTAGGTCGGCGTAAAGCCAATCACCCAGCCTTCACCGTGCGGTGTCACGCTGCGCACCATGCCAAGGTCGGTAATGGTCAGCACCGGCACTTCCGGATCGGGGATCTCACTTAACAGTGCCCAGATAGCGTGGACTTCTGCGGGTGCGATAGCGGCGAGACGTTGCATAGCCACCTCCTGTTACCACTGCTGACCGGGATAAGCGCGTTGCAGATACTGCATTTCCGCCAGCAACGGCCCGAGATGTTCACTGTGCAGTCCCTGTTTGCCGCCGTGGCGAAACGCCGCCTCTTGCGGGATCTGCAGACCGGCATCAAGCAGCGCGGTGTGAACCGTGCTCTGCCACTCCGCCTGCAGGTCGCGGGGGTCAACGGCGATACCCTGCTCAACAAGGGCAATCTCCAGCGCGTCGGCGAGGAACAACTCCCCGGTAAAACGCCACAGATCGTCGACCGCCTGCTGCATTTTCTGCGCCGATACCTCAGTGCCATTGCCCAGACGTTCCAGCCAGCCGCGGCTAAAGCGCAGGTGATAGCGCACCTCCTTGAGCCCCTTGGCGGCGATGGCGGCAATTTGCGCGTCACGACTGTTTACCAGCCGGGTAAACAGCGCCACATGCCAGGCATCGATAAAGAACTGGCGGGCGATGGTATCGGCAAAGTTGCCGTTCGGCTGTTCCACCAGCAGGAGATTGCCGTACTGACGTTCATCCCGGCCGTAGGCCAGGGTATCTTCATCGCCGCTCCCCGCCAGCTCAGCCGCATAGCTGAGGAAGTTGCGCGCCTGGCCCAGCAGATCGAGGCCGATATTAGCCAGCGCGAGGTCAATTTCCAGCTCCGGGGCATGGCCGCACCACGCGCCCAAGCGCTGGGCCAGCACCAGGCCGTTATCACCGAGACGCAGCGCATAGGTTGCAACGGGATTGAGGTTGTTCATCGTTGCCTCACATATGTTCCATGCCGTCCGGCACGCTGTAGAAAGTCGGATGGCGATAGACTTTGCTCTCCGCCGGATCAAAAAACTCGCCGCGTTCTTCCGGCTGGGATGCGACTATCTGGCTGGCTTTCACCACCCACAGCGAGCAGCCTTCGCTGCGCCGGGTGTAGACATCGCGGGCATTTTCCAGCGCCATCTGGTCATCGGCGGCGTGCAGACTGCCGACGTGACGATGGGATAATCCCTGCTTGCTGCGGACAAATACTTCATATAACGGCCAGTAAACGTTGCTCATCATGCTTCTCCTTATGCCGCGTCGCGGGAGTGTTGTTTTTGCGCATGCGCCAGCGCGGCTTCCCGCACCCATGCCCCCTCTTCCCAGGCTTTACGCTTGGCGGCCAGGCGTTCGTGGTTACAAATGCCGCGCCCGTTGATCACTTCATTCAGTTCCTGCCAGTTGATTTCGCCAAAGCGGTAGTGCCCGGTCGCTTCATCCAGCTGCAAATCGGCGTCCGGCACGGTCATGCCGAGGATCGCGACCTGCGGTACGGTGTTATCGACAAAGCGCTGACGCAGTTCGTCGTTGGAGTGCAGTTTGATTTTCCACGCCATGCTGCGGGCGCTGTTCGGCGAGTTATCGTCGCTCGGGCCAAACATCATCAGGACCGGCCACCAGAAGCGGTTAATCGCATCCTGCAACATCTGACGCTGCGCTTCACTGCCCTCGGCCAGCGCCATACAGGCTTCAAACCCCTGACGCTGGTGAAAGCTCTCCTCTTTGCAGATTTTGACCATCGCCCGGGCGTAGGGACCGTAGGAAGTCCGGCACAGCGCCACCTGGTTGACGATAGCGGCGCCGTCGACCAGCCAGCCAATCACGCCGATATCCGCCCAGCTCAGCGTCGGGTAGTTAAAGATCGAGGAGTATTTCATCTGCCCGTCGAGCATCTTCTGATACAGATCTTCCCGGGCGCAGCCGAGCGTCTCCGCCGCGCTATACAGATACAGGCCATGTCCGGCCTCATCCTGCACCTTCGCCAGCAGAATCGCCTTCCGACGCAGCGTCGGCGCGCGGGTAATCCAGTTGCCCTCCGGCAGCATGCCGACAATTTCCGAGTGCGCGTGCTGGCCAATCTGGCGGATCAGCGTCTTGCGGTAGGCATCCGGCATCCAGTCCTGCGGTTCGATGGCCGTATCCTGCGCGATACGCTGGTCAAAGCGTTGTTCTTCTGTCACGTCATCACCTTTATGATTCCAATAAATTCAACAAATACGCATTTGTGAATCACTTTGTTTTATAAAAGTTACACTCAGGTTAAATAAAACCACAAATTTTGTTTGTGTTTTTTGTGATGATGACGACAAAAAATCGCCACCAGACCGCGACACCGCAGGCCGGAAGCGGCAGGACATGACGCGCCCGCGATCACAATGTTAATAAATTATTAAATAGTCGCTTGCATTTCATGATTCATAAAATAACTATTTATAGAGATTTCACGTAACATATTGGAGATTCACCATGCAGCAGTTAGCCAGCTATTTATCCGGCACCTGGCAGAGCGGTCGGGGCCACGCCCGCCCGCTTCGCCACGCCATCAGCGGTGAGACATTATGGGAAGTCACCAGCGAAGGGCTGGATATGGCACAGGCGCGCCGTTTTGCCATCGACCGCGGCGCTAAGGCGTTACAGGCCATGACCTTTATCGAACGCAGCGCGATGCTGAAAGCGGTAGCGAAACACCTGCTGGCAGAAAAAGAGGCGTTTTATGCCATTTCAGCGCAAACCGGGGCGACCCGAGCCGATAGCTGGGTTGATATTGAAGGGGGGATCGGCACGCTGTTTACCTACGCCAGCCTCGGCAGTCGCGAGCTGCCGGACGATACGCTGTGGCCGGAAGATGAACTGATCCCGTTGTCGAAACAGGGGGGCTTTGCCGCCCGCCACGTTCTGACCTCAAAATCCGGCGTCGCGGTGCATATCAACGCCTTTAACTTCCCCTGCTGGGGCATGCTGGAAAAGCTGGCGCCAACCTGGCTTGCCGGCATGCCGGCCATCATCAAACCGGCAACCGCCACCGCTCAGCTGACTCAGGCGATGGTCAGGTCCATCGTCGAGAGCGGACTGGTACCGGACGGGGCCATCAGCCTGATTTGCGGCGGCGCGGGCGATCTGCTTGATCATCTGGATAGCCAGGATGTGGTGACCTTTACCGGCTCCGCCCATACCGGCCAGCAGCTGCGTGTTCACCCTAACCTGGTCGCGAAATCGATCCCCTTCACCATGGAGGCCGATTCGCTGAACTGCTGCGTGCTCGGAGAAGACATTACTCCCGGGCAGCCGGAATTTGCCCTGTTTATCCGCGAAGTGGTGCGCGAGATGACGACCAAAGCCGGGCAGAAATGTACCGCTATCCGCCGCATCATCGTTCCGCAGGCCCAGCTTCATGCGGTCAGCGAAGCGCTGATTGCCCGCCTGCAAAAAGTGACCGTCGGCGATCCGGCGCAGGAAGGGGTGAAAATGGGCGCGCTGGTCAGCCATGACCAGCGCCAGGATGTACAGGACAAGGTGAACGCGCTGATTCAGGCCGGGTGCGAAGTTCTGCTCGGCGGCAAGGCCGATCTTAACGCCGCCGGCGCCTTCTTCCCGCCGACGCTGCTGTTCTGCCCGCAGCCGGATGAAACGCCGGCGGTGCATGCCATCGAAGCCTTCGGCCCGGTTGCCACCCTGATGCCGTATCAACATCGCGAGCACGCGCTGTCGCTGGCGCGCGCCGGGGAAGGCAGTCTGGTCGGAACGCTGGTAACCGCCAGCGGCGAGCTGGCGCGTGAGTTTATCCTCGGCGCCGCCCGTTCACATGGCCGTATCCAGATCCTCAACGAGGCCTCTTCCGTCGAATCCACCGGTCACGGTTCACCGCTGCCGCAGCTGGTTCATGGCGGGCCGGGTCGTGCCGGCGGCGGCGAAGAGCTCGGCGGTTTGCGCGCGGTAAAACACTATATGCAACGCACCGCGGTTCAGGGCAGCCCGACGATGCTGGCCGCCATCGGTCAGCAGTGGGTTCGCGGCGCCGAAGTCAGCGAGGACCGTATTCATCCGTTCCGTAAATATTTTGAACAGATCCAGCCTGGCGATAGCCTGCTGACCCCGCGTCGCACGCTGACCGAAGCGGATATCGTCAATTTTGCCTGCCTCAGCGGCGATCACTTCTATGCCCATATGGACAAAATTGCCGCCGCGGACTCCATTTTTGGCGAGCGCGTGGTCCACGGTTACTTCCTGATCTCCGCGGCAGCCGGGCTGTTTGTCGATGCCGGCGTCGGGCCGGTCATCGCCAACTATGGCATGGAAAACCTGCGCTTTATCGAACCGGTGAAGCCGGGCGACACCATTCAGGTGCGTCTGACCTGCAAGCGTAAAACGGTGAAGCGCCAGCGTAGCGCCGAGGAGAAAGCGACCGGGGTGGTGGAGTGGGCGGTAGAGATATTCAACCAGCACCAGCAGCCGGTGGCGCTCTATTCCATCCTGACGCTGGTGGCCCGTCAGCACGGCGACTTCGCGGTTTAACCGATGCCTGTCCCCGCCGTTCCGGCTAACGCCGGGCGCGCCGGGCCGGTACCCGATGCCTCTGCGGAGGCATTTTTTGTGCCCCGCCCGCTTGCTCCGGGCATAACTGGCAAATCTGACAAACAACCTGGCAAGAGCACACAAACGCCAACCGGCCAACCGCTGGTAGGTTAAAGCGAGTAAAGCCGGCATTTCGCAGCGGCAAGCGACAACACAACTCGCCGGAATCATTGGCGTTGCAGACAATCAGCAGGGACGCGTGGTCACCGTAGATGCAACCCAAAGCATGACGGGAATATAAATATAAGATGAGGTCACAATGGCAAATAACTCAATTCGTTCCCCGCGTAAAACAGCCTTAGCTCTGGCCGTTGCGCTGTTTTGTGCCTGGCAATCACCGGTGTTCGCGCACGGCGACGAAGCGCATATGGTCCCAATGGACAAAACGCTGCAGGCGTTTGGTGCCGACGTGCAGTGGGATGATTATGCCCAGATGTTTACCCTGATGAAGGATGGCGCCTACGTCAAAGTGAAGCCCGGTGCGAAAACGGCCATCGTCAACGGTAAGTCGCTGGATTTACAGGTTCCGGTGGTGATGAAAGACGGTAAGGCGTGGGTCTCCGATACCTTTATCAACGATGTCTTCCAGTCCGGTCTTGATCAGACCTTCCAGGTCGAGAAACGCCCGCATCCGCTCAACTCGTTATCCGCAGCGGAAATCAGCGAAGCGGTGACGATTGTCAAAGCCTCGCCGCAATTCCGCCCCAACACCCGTTTTACCGAAATCTCACTGCACGAGCCGGATAAAGCGGTGGTGTGGGCCTTCGCGTTAAAAGGAACCGCCGTTGAGGCGCCGCGGACCGCTGACGTGGTGATGCTCGATGGCAAACACGTCATCGAAAGCGTGGTGGATTTACAGAATAAGAAAATACTCTCCTGGCAGCCAATTAAAGACGCCCACGGCATGGTCCTGCTGGATGATTTCGTCAGCGTGCAGAACATTATTAACGCCAGTGACGAATTCGCCGCAGTGCTCAAAAAACACGGCATCACCGACAGCAAAAAAGTCATCACCACTCCGCTGACCGTCGGTTATTTTGACGGCAAAGATGGCCTGAAGCAGGATTCACGTCTGCTGAAAGTGGTGAGCTATCTGGATACCGGCGACGGCAACTACTGGGCGCACCCGATTGAAAACCTGGTCGCCGTGGTGGATCTTGAGCAGAAGAAAATCATCAAAATTGAAGAGGGTCCGGTGATCCCGGTGCCGATGGAATCGCGCCCTTATGATGGCCGCGACCGCGTGGCTGCCGCGGTTAAACCGCTGGATATCACCGAGCCGGAAGGCAAAAACTACACCATTACCGGCGACACGATTCACTGGCAGAACTGGGATTTCCACCTGCGGCTGAACTCCCGCGTCGGGCCGATTCTCTCCACCGTGACCTACAACGACAACGGGCAGAAACGTCAGGTAATGTATGAAGGCTCGCTGGGCGGGATGATCGTGCCTTATGGTGACCCGGACGTGGGTTGGTACTTCAAAGCCTATCTCGACTCCGGCGACTACGGCATGGGCACCCTGACCTCGCCAATCGTCCGCGGTAAAGATGCGCCGGCGAATTCGGTGCTGCTGGATGAAACCATTGCTGATTATACCGGCGCGCCAACCACTATCCCGCACGCTATCGCAATCTTCGAGCGTTATGCCGGTCCGGAATACAAACACCAGGAGATGGGGCAACCGAACGTCAGCACCGAGCGACGCGAGCTGGTGGTCCGCTGGATCAGTACCGTCGGCAACTACGACTATATCTTTGACTGGGTGTTCCACGAGAACGGCACCATCGGCATCGACGCCGGCGCCACCGGAATCGAAGCGGTCAAAGGCGTCATGGCGAAGACCATGCACGATCCGAGCGCGAAAGAAGATACCCGTTACGGGACGCTGATCGACCATAACATCGTCGGCACCACGCACCAGCATATCTACAATTTCCGCCTTGACCTTGACGTTGACGGCGAGAACAACTCGCTGGTGGCCATGGACCCGGAAGTGAAGCCCAATACCGCCGGTGGCCCGCGCACCAGCACCATGCAGATTAACCAGTACACCATCGACAGCGAACAAAAAGCGGCGCAGAAGTTCGACCCGGGCACCATTCGCCTGCTGAGTAATACCACCAAAGAGAACCGGATGGGTAACCCGGTGTCGTATCAGATTATCCCTTACGCGGGCGGCACTCACCCGGCGGCAACCGGCGCCAAATTCGCGCCGGATGAGTGGATTTATCACCGTCTGAGCTTTATGGATAAGCAGCTGTGGGTCACCCGCTATCATCAGTCGGAGCGTTATCCGGAAGGGAAATATCCGAACCGTTCGATCCATGACACTGGCCTTGGCGCCTATGCAAAGGATAACGAGTCGCTGACCAACCACGATGACGTGGTCTGGATAACCACCGGCACCACCCACGTGGCGCGCGCGGAGGAGTGGCCGATTATGCCGACCGAATGGGCGCATGCGCTGTTGAAACCGTGGAACTTCTTTGACGAAACCCCGACGCTGGGCGAAAAGAAAAAGTAGTTTGTCGCAAGGCCTGAGAGAGAAATCTGCCCGCCACCGGGGGTAACCTCGGTGGCGCTATCGCTTTTAGCACGCTTCTCAGTTCCAGAGCTGGACGTTAAAACGCAACGCCCCAGAGATCCCCGGCACCGAAGGCCGTTTATTGCCTTTGGTATCGATGGAGACACTTTCTACGGGAATCGTGACCTCACAGGCATTATCGGCGATTTGCTGCGGGTCCAGAATAATATCGGCGTTGGAAACCCCTGAGTCCTGCCAGGCATATTTTATCCGCCAGGGGCTGTCGTCATTTGCCGGAGGAACAATTTCAAGGATCAGAGAGTTGCGGAACAAATACCCCCCTTCATAGTGTTCGTTAAACCAGAATCGCTTTTCTATTTCGTAATCGGGAATTTTCACTCCCAGTACCAGGCTGTAGGCCAGAGAGCGCCGGGCTTTATTCACTCGCGCACGCCTGGACAAGAAGACGCTCGAGAGATATTGCGTAGCATGTCCCTGTGTATTCCACTCTTTTTGCGTCACACAGGCAACGGAATCTTCTTCGGCGACACGTCGGGTTAACGACCAGGGTTTACCCCGGGGAGAGGCAATAGCTTCTATCTGATAGATTGCGTCAATCTTATTCGCCTCTCCACCGGCCGCTTTTAGCGCCGCATCCGGAAGACGAATGTCCTTAAGTTCCAACCATATATCCACGCGGACATCGCCAAAAAGAAAGCGTGCCAGATTCTGGAAAGCTTCTTCGCTATTCACAATACCGAAATAGCCGGAATGGGCGCGATAGGTGAAGGCTTTCGCACAAGGCGCGCCGATTGAGCCATCATCATTAAGACCATTCAGCGTAGCATTCTCAATTTTTACCAGACCATCGCTGCCGTTCCCGACAAAGGTTCTCGAGAGTCCGGCGGCAACGTCATAATCAAGGCGATTGGTCCCTACCATAGTGAAAATGCGCGATGAGGGAAGTCGGGACTCAGGGATCAAATCGACCCGTTTATAACGCTGGTACGCATTCTCGAGGTCGAGATACTGCGCCATACGGTCACGATTAAAGTTAGCGACGCTACTTTGCCAGGGAAGATTCGGGATATTAATCTCCGCAAACTCAATCCCGTTATGTGGCGTAGCGTAGGTGAAAAATTTATCGACGCTTCTGGCCATCTGCTGCGGATCAAGCGCCTGATTTTGTAGAAAAGCCCGGCAAACAAGGCCTCCCATCGAGTGGGCCACCAGATAACAGCGAAAGTCGTCGGGCTCCTGCACGCCGCTGTTGGGGTTTGCCAGCAAAAGCTGCCTGATCGTGGCCAGCAGGCTTGACAGTCCAACTGCCGCCGTTGCTATGTCGGGCGTTTTACCCCTTCCCAGTAGCGTGGACGCATCGTCATAATAGCGATACACAATCACCGATTTATCATCCAGGATGTTTCCGGTAGGTTTACCCTCCGGATCCAGCGCCCAACCAGCGTCCGTGATATCCAGTCCCTGCTCAAAAACATCGCTATAACCAAACTCCGAGGCCAGACGAATAACGGGCGATTCAAAATAAAATTTCTTCGGGCGATCTTTCTGGCTCGCAGAGGCTCGCAGCATCGTTGAGCCAAGATTAAAACCATTAAAAGGATCGGCGGTAGTCTCATTAATATCGTGATCAGTCATCGCATAACCACGAACATAAATAATAGGGTAAAAAGGCATTTTCTTATTGGCCATTTTATTATCCTGTAGAATTTAAATATTATCAGGGATGGCGCGAGAGCCCATACAGTCCCTTAAACTTATCATTAGTTGCTGAAGCAACTAAAACTGACCATGAATAATGGAAGATATTCACTTTTGAGGGGTAAGCTCCACGATTACCTTCAATAGTCCACAAAATGCCATCGGCATAGCCTTGAACAATACCAACATGCCCCATCCAGGCAGTCTCTTGCTGCTTTTTAGGATCGACTCTCAACCAACAAATAATATCACCCGGCTGTGGTGGATTGCTCAATGAAGGAGTGTAAGAATAGCCTAATGACTTCATTTTATTATGCAATGCCTGAGCTGATGTTTGATAGCCGAATACCGCAGTTGCTCCCTGGTTAAAACAGTAACTGACAAAGGCCGCGCACCAGCTTTGCCCCTGGTTTCCGTACCCGGCGAAATATTTTTTAATATCAGGACCGTGATTATCCGAACCTTCTTCACCATGGCCGATCTCCGCCTGAGCGACTTTAAGCGCGGCCAGGCCCGCATGGCTTCCCCCTGATGGGGTGAACGTCGGGAGAGTCGGGTGTTGAAGCACAAGGCTGTGTTTACCCAAAGCAGCATCGAGAGCCCAACGGGTGTGTGGTCCTACTTTACCATCGACAATTAACGGTTGGCCTGAGGCATCCACGTTGGCCACCTGGAAAGCTTCTACTGACTTTTTTACTACCTGATCAAATTTATCCGTTGGCGCAAGACCGAATGATAGCTTGCGGAGATCGTCAACCAATTGTGCTACCGCCTTACCTTCATCACCGATTTTTAACATAGAGCCCCCGTAGCATTCAGGTGATTTAATAAACTCAGGTTTGTACAACGCATACAATAATTAGCAGCAACATTAATACTCACCAAAAATAAAATCTGGCCTCTCGATTACCTGCTGAGTCAGACTGTTATTTACAATGTTTGCCCGGAGTCATTTTTAATAAATACAAACAGGTTATCTTTAAAATAAGAGGCAGGTCTTGTCATGTGACACCTCGCTCAACGACACGATGAGTTACAGGCATAAATATCCCGGGCAACAACCAGGTCAGAGAATGAAATGAATATCCAGCATCAGAATGGTGCTACGCAAGAATTGCATTTAAACGCAGCGCTACTTTTTATGGTAGACAGCTCTAACAAGAGATCAAGTTTCTATGCTTCTCTTCGCCAAATATATTGGCAGCTTGCACATAGCAGGCTGAGATCAAACACAATTTTGGTGCGACGGTGGGACAGTGAGCAAGCAGATCTCCGCTTGCCAGCGCTCAAGGGGATAACATACACAGACGGCAACCGCGTTGCCAGCCACAGCGGCCAGACCTCGCGGAATGCCGCCTGCTATCCGGCGGCTGCAAGTGCCGCCGCTTTATCCCGTCAGCCCGGTCCGTCGCTGGCGGCTGCCAGCAGCGGAACGATAAGATCGCTCAGCGGCGTCGGAATGCCGTGCCGACGCCCGCGGCGCTGTACCACGCCGTTACGAATCTCCCACTCCAGCGGCCGCCCGCTTTCGCGGTCAATCTGAATCGAGGTACTGAGATCGGGTGGCGCACGATGAAATCCGTCAATAATTTCCTGCGGTACGCTGTCGCTCAGCCTTGCGCCTTCCGCGCGCGCGACAAGCAGGCATTCACGTAAATAGGCCAGCGCGATGTCGTTGATATCGCCACGGGAGAACATACCGGCACGGCGGCCCGTCAGCACCATCAGGCCAGCCACCGCATTTTGCAGCAGCTTGCGCCAGGCGACGGTGGTGAAATCATCGGCGAGATCCACGGCGCAGCGGGTCCCTTGCAGCGTTTGCTGTACCAGCCGGGCCTGCGGCAGATCCGGCAAGGTCAACCGGGGTGTCGCTCGCAGCCAGACGGAGGCATCGGGTTCGCGCTGCGCCGGAAACCACACCACCGCAGGCAACACCGTCGCCCCGGCAACGCGGTCGGCAAACTGCGCCTGCTGTTCGACGCCGTTCTGCAACACACACACCACCGTTTTTTCATCGCACAATGCGCTCAGCCACGCGGAAATCGTAGGGTTCTGGGTGGCCTTGACCGCGACGAAAACCAGCGAAAATGGCCGCACAATGGCCGCCGGGTCGGTCAGTACCGGTCCGGGAAACGTAATCTCTCCGCCATCGAATCTGAGCAACAGCTGTGCATGAGACGTTCGCCCGCACACCACCGGCGTGCGCCCCACTTCATGCAGCGCCGCGGCTATCGTGGTCCCAATCGCGCCGGGCCCGATAAGGGCAACGGTAGGCTCCTCCGACATCATATCCGCCTCCTGATGATAAGCTCCGCCACGATGGCGGGAAGGCATTAACAGTAGCGATAAATACTGTGATTCAGCAAGTCCTGTTCGTGGATAACGACAGGCACGGCGTTCAATGGCGCTTAGCGGGAAATCGTCAGGGAGACGCTGCCACGATTGTTATCATACATTTGCCACGCATCGTTGGCGTAAGCGTAAAAATAGCCGCTTTTAGCCGGTGTGAACCGGCATCCGCTGCCGATAATCACAATCTCATGCCGCGGCTCAGGCGCGTCGGGTGCGGGATCTGCGTGATTGGCAACCACGCCAATCAGAGCGAACCACGGTGCCGTACCGACGCGTCGACTCAGCCAAAAATCCACATCCTGGTTTTTAGTCGCCCCCTTCCATAACGCTTCCAGTTTGTCGGAAACGGAGGCCATAATCTGCGCGGCCTCGCCGGGATAAAACTTACCGTCATCAGTCCCGCCCGCCTCGCAGGGCACCGAGCCATCCAGCCATTTCCCCGTGGCCGTAAAGCGATACTCCACTCCCGCTTCCAGCCAGATCCCCGTTGCATTCCAGCGTTCGCGCGCAAAAACGTCAAAGGTCGCCGGGTGTTCTGCCGTCACATCGGTGACCGGTCGGTAGCGACCGTGGAGCAGCATCGGCTGACTTTGCCGCTGTATCACGCTGGCATCAACATCGGGGCTTCCGGCGACAATCCGCGGTACGCTGCGCGGGCAGGTATGCAGCAGTTTAAAAATGCCGGTGACCGAATCATGCAGCAGTCCATGGGGATCGGGGGCCAGTTGGGCGTCGATACCCGGCAGCAGCGTCAGTCCCAGTCCGGCTGCCTCTGCCATCATCCATTGCAGGGTGATATCCGATAATCCGCACTGCGCGTAGCCGCCGCCGACATCAGCATGCACGCCGGCAAACCAGCGCTGTTTCACCTGCGGGTTATCCGCCACATTGTCCCACAGCGTGGGAATGAAACTTTGCCGCTGCTCGTCCAGCGCCAGCGCATGGCGGGCATGTTCGACAATCGGGCTGAGTGACGTATCGTGGAAGGCATACTTTTTGGGATCATCCAGCAGATTGGCTAACGCCATATCATCGGGAATACCCAGCGCCCCCACCGTTTCCCAGACGCCAATAAAATATATAGGGATGCTCTCCCTGGTCGGACGCCCCGTCGCCACCGAATAAAAAGGTCTACCCACGCTGGCAACGATCGCCGGCGCGCTGCCTGCAGGCTGGCGGTAATCGCTGAAGAGATCGTTGATATCCTCCCAGACTTTATCGTCGCCGGTTCCTGCCTGGCTGGCATTCAATAATCCGCAGCGCGAAATCATTCCGCCTAAACTCCTGACGGTATAAGCTCCGCGGCTAAAGCCAAACAGCCATATTTTATCGCCGGGCTGATAGCGGGTCGCCAGCCAGTAATAGGCGCTGATAATATTCTTATCAAGGCCTTCGCCGATGCCGCCGCCGATATAGCGATCGACCACCCCGCCATCGGTACCGACGCCGGAGTGGTAATAGACTCGCTGCTGGGTGTTTTCCGCCACGGCATTCCTGAGTTTGACCACATTGGTCGGCGCGGGTTTTCCATCATCAAGCTGTTGGGGCGTATTCCAGGTACCGTCGCAAAACACCAGTAAGTTCATAGGAACCTCATCGCAGGCTGCGTGAAAAGCGGTCAGGATTGACAAAGTAAAAATAGCAGACTGTACTCGAAGTAAGAGTTCAATCGATAAAATACCCGTGATATCCGGCATCGACAGTCACTGGCAGGCATTCGTGGGGATTGTTGGCTAACAGCATAATTAACATAATGTTATTACGGGGATAATCATGGGAACAGAAACTCACTACCTCCTCGCTGTCAACGAGTTAGCTAAATTACATTTAGTACCGGCAGAACAAAAACTGGATACAGTTTTTAAAATTTGCACCATGTACAAAGAAAGCATTACCGGTTGGTATAAAAAAGAGGTCAGAAAAAAACGCTTACTCTCTTTATTATTGCTCTCGGTAATCTTAATCATCATGCTAATCATCGGTAGCATTCAGACCCTTAGACTTCCGTTTGCTGCTGATGCAACTGAGAAACTGCAGTTAACTCAATTATCCCTCGCACTATTAACGCTTGCCGTGCTGCTATTTATAGCCGATCGGGCATTTCGTCTCACCGCTGGATGGATAAATTATATCAATACTATTATGGCCATCGAGACACGCTATGCTGAATTTATTACCGAATGGATCAAAAATGATGCCACTTACCTTACGCAACAAAATAAACATTATAGTCAAGCGGCAGTCATTGCCGCTGCGTTTATTAATACTATTCACCTTGCGCAGCAACAGGAGACACACTCATGGTCAACCCAGTTAACGGAAACCATCAAGCAATTAGACTCTTTAATAAATAAGCAACAGCAGGATAAAAAAACAGGTTTCAGCGCCCGGCCCGGAGTTCGAACTCCGGGCGTCAGGCGCTGAGGCGAGAGTCAGTAACGCACGCAGACCGATTTCGTTTCGCACCAGTCGTCCAGCCAGTCCGGGCCAAAGTCGCGCCCGGTTCCGGACTGCTTCATACCGCCAAACGGCAGGTTGGCATCGATAAGCGTATGGCTGTTGACCCACACCGTCCCGGCCTGCAGGCGCTCGGTGTAGCTGAGTGCCTGTGTTAAATCGCCGGTCCAGACGCTGGCGGTCAGACCAAAATCACTGTCGTTAGCCAGACGCAGCGCCTCTTCGCCATCGGCGACGCGCACCAGGTTGACCACCGGACCAAAGACCTCTTCCCGGCTGAGTCGCAGCCCGGCGTCCGGATTAATCACCAGCGTCGGCGCGATATAATAGCCGTGCGTATCCGGCCCGGCCTGTCCGCTAATCAGTTCCGCATGCTGCTTGCGCGCCTCATCGAGGTAAGCCGCCACTTTCTCGCAGTGCCCTTTTGACACCACCGGGTTAATCTGAGTCGTTTCCAGCATCCCCGGTCCCACCTGCAGCGACTTCACCGCCTGTTCAAAACCGCTCACCAGGTTATCGAACAGCGGGGCTTCAATATAGATACGCGAGCTGGCGGCGCAGACCTGGCCCTGATTGAGGAAACTGCCGGTCATCAGCCCTTCGATTACCCACTCCGGGTTGGCGTCTTTCAGCACGATCGCCGGGTTTTTCCCCCCCAGTTCCAGCGTTACGCGGGTCAGGCGGTCGGCGGCCGTCCTGGCGATATGCTTACCGGTTGCGGTGGAACCGGTGAAGCTGACCTTCGCCACCTGCGGATGAGAGGTTAACGCCGAACCGCATCCGGCGCCGCTGCCGGTCACGACGTTAAATACTCCGTCCGGGATCCCGGCCTCGGTGGCCAGCTCGGCAACCCGCAGCAGGGTCAGCGGCGTGGTCTCCGACGGCTTGATGACGATAGAACACCCTGCCGCCAGCGCCGGCATCACTTTCCACATCCCGATCATCAGCGGGAAATTCCACGGCACGATCCCAGCGACAACGCCAACCGGCTCTTTTCGCGTCCACGCCTGGTAGCGTGCTCCCTGCGGGAACGGAATCGACACATCGAGAGTACGTCCACTGATTTTGGTCGTCAGTCCGGCGGTATAACGCATCCAGTTCAGCGTACAGCCCACTTCAAATGCGCGAGAAATCTGGATGGATTTCCCCTGCTCCAGCGTTTCCAGCTGCGCCAGTTCTTCGCCGTGCTGTTCGACCAGATCGGCAAAACGCAGCAGAATACGTTCGCGGTCGGCCGGCGTGCGCCCTGCCCAGCTGCGGGCGACGAAGGCGCGCCATGCCGACATCACCGCGCGATCGACATCGGCCGCGTTGGCATCCGCGGTACTGGCGATGGCCTGCCCGGTTGCCGGGTTCCAGACGGTCAGGCGCTGTTCGCTCTGCGACGCCTGCTGGGTGCCGTCGATATATAAGCCATGCTGGCGGTCTAAAAACTGTTGAACGCTGGCAAGCAGCGCTACCTGTGCTGTGGACATATCGCTTCCTTATTGCTCACGGATCGTGAATTCAGTCTACGACGAGGCTGACGATCGCGCTTTTTTCTCTGTGACATTCGTTTGTGCCGCTGTGACAGCCGCCGCAATTCAACATATTGCGGACGCAGAAATGTGCCTCAGGTAATAGTTCTTTCATATACTCCGCGCCTCGCTCTTGTATGCCACCGTGTAAATGCAACAATGCAAAAACATTATGTTTACATGAGACAGACTATGGCGACGGCGGAGCACGGACAGGACTACCAGCGCTGGTTGGCGAAAATCAATCAGGTCTGCGGCCATTTTGCCGCTCGTCCGCTGGAAGGTCGCTTTCATGGGGAGATTGACGCCAGCTATGCCGGCACTCTGAAAGTCAGCACCGTCACCGCCAGCGGCGTCAATCTGTTCCGCACCCGCAACGAAATTAAGCGCAGCAATGACGACTGGTTTTATACCGTTTTCCAGCTCTCCGGCCAGGCGGCCATCGAGCAGGACGATCGCCAGGTGGTCCTCGACGCCGGCGACATCACCCTGATTGACGCATCACGCCCCTGCTCTATTTTCTGGCAGCAGACATCGCGCCAGGCCTCCCTGCTACTCCCCCGACAGCTGCTTGAACAACAGCTGCGCGGCAGTGAGATAAGCATCGCCACGCGGCTGGAAAAATCGCTACCGATGGTCCAGCTCAGCCAGCGGCTGTTGCAGGAGAGCATGTGCAGCCCGGAGCTGTCGGAAACTGAGAGCGCCGCGGCGCTGGAGGCCATCGTCTGTCTGCTGCGTCCGATGCTGCATCATCACGACCCCCGGCCATCGCGCAGGGAGAAGCAGTTTCAGAAGATTATGGATTTAATTGATGAGTCCATTCAGGCGGAACATCTGCGTCCGGAGTGGCTGGCCAGCGAGACCGGGATGTCGGTTCGCAGTCTGTACCGGTTGTTTGCCGACAAGGGGCTGGTGGTCGCGCAATATATTAAGAACCGGCGTCTCGATCTCTGCGCGCAGGCGCTGCACAGTGCCCGTGATGACGAAAAGCTGGCGGGAATTGGCTATAGCTGGGGATTCAGCGACCACAGCCACTTCTCGACCGCTTTCAAACAGCGTTTTGGCGTGTCGCCTGGGGAATACCGCAAGCGCTGCCGCTGATTTATACGCCAATGGGCCGTAGACTTGCGTTCCCCCCGGCGCTATCCGGCCGTCGCTCTCCCTGTTGCCCTCTGGTTCGTCTATCCGTCGCCGGGTGCCCGCCTGACGTCCGCTGTGTTCCCCCGGCTGGCCTCGTCCCGCGCGTTTCGCCCCGGTTCCCGCCTGACCAGGCTGTGACCCGGAAAAAAAACAAAAGCGTATAAAAAATATAAAATGGAATTTTAATTTCACTAATAATCGTATGGATTTAAAAGCGTGACTCGTATCAAAAATTTAACTTTTAATTCAATAGCTTATTTTTAACACCCTCACAAACCCCATCAAAATTTAACCTTAATTATCAATGATATAAAAACATTATCTTTTCTCACAAAGAGAAATTTGTTTCGTCTCAAACAAAATGAAATGAAATGAAATTTTCAATTTGTGATCTATTTGTGATTTTATTTCATTAGCGGATGTCATATTACCCTTCGATAAAACGCAATCTGTCCACTCTCGGCGGTACGCAAACCCGCAAGCACGGAGGAGACCATGAAGGAAACAGCAAGAAGATTGACCTCGTCGGACGGCAGGGAGCGTTGTCATGCCATTGACTACGTACTGGTCGCGATGGTTTTCCCATTGAAAGGAACGCCGGTGACAAAGAACAACGGGGCGTCGGCAAAACACCTCGTACCGCAGATTGGCTTTCATCGCTGCATAAACGACGGCCACACACGGTGGCGGATCCGCACAGTCTGTTCTGTGCAAAAGCGCTGTCGGGTAAGCGTGTGAAGGTCGACAGCAAGCAACACAGATGCCACACACAATCCAGAGACACTGATAACACACCGTCAATCAAAAACACGCCTCATCGCCCGCTGCTCCTCAGCATAGTGTGATGAAGACGAATAATCGCACCACCCATCTCGTCTCCCTCCGTCATCGTTCGACAGGATAAACCTGTCGCCGCGGGCGAAGAGAAACAGAATGACCGGTGCTGTTAATGAAAATAAAAGGTATGAAAATGTCAGCTATCATGAAACTGAACGTACAGCAAAGAAAGCGGCTTCACCAAATAACGCTGGTGGCAACATTTGGCGGCCTGCTATTCGGCTATGACACTGGGGTTATTAATGGTGCATTTTCTTCACTGAAGCAATATATGGGCCTGACGCCGACGACGGAAGGTCTGGTCATGAGCGTATTGCTGGTGGGCGCCGCTATTGGCAGCGTTTTTGGCGGAACCCTCGCCGATTATTTTGGCAGACGAAAATATCTGCTCTGCCTGTCATTTATTTTCCTTGTCGGGGCATTAATGTCAGCCCTCGCGCCGGATATCAGCGTATTACTGATATCCCGTTTCCTGCTCGGATACGCCGTTGGCGGCGCTTCCGTCACAGCACCAACGTTCATTTCCGAAGTCGCCCCCACTGAAATGCGCGGTAAACTCACGGGGTTGAATGAAGTCGCCATTGTTATCGGGCAGCTTGCCGCATTCGCCGTCAACGCCGTGATAGGCATCATCTGGGGCCACCTCCCCGATGTCTGGCGATATATGTTAATGGTCCAGGCTCTCCCGGCCATCTGTTTATTTGTCGGGATGTTGCGCTCTCCGGAAAGCCCGCGCTGGCTGGTGAGCAAAAACCGACATCAGGAAGCGCTGGAAGTATTAAAGCAGATCCGCTCACCGGAACGCGCGGCGCAAGAGTTCGCCGATATTTCCACCCTCATCAAAGTCGAAGCCGATCGTAAATTCAGTACGCAAAACGCGTTTGTCACCATTCTCAGTACGCCGTGGATTTTTAAATTACTGCTGGTGGGCATCATCTGGGCCGCGTTACAGCAGACCACCGGGGTCAATGTCATTATGTACTATGGCACCGAAATCCTGAGTACGGCCGGCTTCTCTGAAAGAACCTCCTTAATATGTAATGTGCTCAACGGGGTCTTCTCCGTGGGGGGGATGCTGGTTGGGGTGTTCTTCCTTGTTGATCGCTTTAAACGCAAAACCATCATTATTTACGGCTTTGCCATTATGGCGACGCTGCACCTGATCATTGCCGGCGTCGATTACACGCTGGTTGGCGATATCAAAGCGACGGCCATCTGGCTACTCGGCGCGCTGTTTGTCGGGGTCATGCAGGGGACGATGGGCTTTATTACCTGGGTGGTGCTGGCCGAACTGTTCCCGCTGAAATTCCGCGGCCTGTCCATGGGGATTTCCGTGTTTTTCATGTGGATCATGAATGCCGTTGTCAGCTACCTGTTTCCGCTGCTCCAGGCCAAGCTCGGCCTTGGCCCCGTATTCCTGATTTTTGCGGCTATCAACTATATCGCGATTATCTTTGTGGTCACGGCGCTCCCGGAAACCTCGAACAAATCGCTGGAACAATTAGAAGAAGAGTTATCGTCGAATAAATATGATGCGCGGGTGAATAACGGCGCGGAGGTCGCTCACAATGATCGCTAATATTACGCAAGAGAATCTTCACCTTGGTTACAAGGCGAAAAATAAGACCGAAGTCTTGACCCTGCTTGGTGAGGAATTTAAAAAGAAAGGCTACGTTAGCGAAGACTGCATCGCTTTTCTTGCTGAAAGGGAGCGTCAGGTGTCCACCTTTTTAGGCAATGGCATTACGCTTCCGCACCTGCCGAAATCCGCGACCAATATCATTCTGAAAACCGGGATAGAAATATTTCAGTTCCCGGACGGTGTCATCTGGGACAGAAGCAACGTCATGTTTATCGCCATTGGCGTGATTGCCAAAGAGAAGGAGCATATTGATGTTCTGAAGGACATCGCCTCTATTTTCAGCGATGAAATCATTGCCAATGCGCTGTCATTGATCTCCAGTAAACAGGACTTCTTGACGATTTTACAACAACACCGCTAACCCTGACGCTAATCGCCGTCCGGCCCCGCCGCCGCTGATGAAAGTGAGTCTCATCAGCGGCCGTTTCTGCGAGGCAAAAGCGGCGGCGCTATTTCCGCAGCCATTTGCCATTCAGTCCCTGAACATACTCCCCCGGCTGCGCCCGGGAGACCAGTTTTTGCCCGGCCATTTTCGCCACCTCATCCACCGGCAGGTTATTATCATCCGCCAGCTGCTGATAGCTTTCGCTCCTGGCCGCGTTGATCTGTTTGACCAGCTCCAGCGTTTCTTTGTCCTGACGCAGCGGCGCCAGATAGCCATTCAGCGTTTCCCCGACCCGCCCTTGCTCCCGGGCCTCCCCCAGCGTCAGCGCCAGCGCCGATGAGCTGAAGAGGCCAAACGCTAACGCCGCCGTTAACAGTCGTTTTCTCATCGCCACCTCAGAATAGATCGCTACGCGACTTCAGTAACTCTTCAACATCTTTATCCACTTTGATATGAATCTCATGCTCAATTTTGACATTCATATTGATGGTGATCGGCTCTTTTGACGCCGCGATTTCAATTCGTGGCGTACAGCCCGCCAGCAGCATCGTCATCAGCACCGGCGTTAGCAATTTCATCATTGTTGTTCCTTACACTTTTTACTGTCCGTACAGCTGCGCACGGGGAGCACCGCATTTTGCTCAAACCATGCCTGCAAATTGTCGCCAAAACGTAAACTGCGCCACAGGTCAAAAATATTCTCTTCATGAGAATAGTTTAAATGCACCGTATTACTCTGCTCCCCGACGCGGCTGGTTCCGCTGATGGTCGCCTTCAGCGTCAGCATGCCCAGATTATCGAGATCGATGCGCGTCCATGAACGGGAGATCTCCATATAGCGCAGCCAGTTAATCGCCGCACCGGCGGAAATATTGTCGTTGACCATCGCATCCGCCATATCCTTATCAAGACGTAAGGTCATCGGCCCCGGGTTACCCAGCCAGCCATCTTTAATGATCCATTTGTCATTGTTCAGCCACAGCGGCAGCGCGCCGTTGAATGCGCCGGACATGGCAAACTGCTTAATATTTATCGCGCTCACCAGCTCGCTGCTGGAAATTTGCTGCAGACGCAGTAGCGCCGGGTCATGCTGCGGCATCCGCAGCTGCTGCATGGTCACCTTACCACCGAGAATATCCACGCTGACGTTGCTCAGCTGAAGCGGTTCGCTCTCGCTCCACGGCCAGGAGCCCTGCAGATCCGCCGAGAGGTTTTTCGCCGTCACCTGGTTGACGACTTCGCCAATACGCAGCGACACCGGTCGGCGGGTTCCCAGCTGCCAGGTCCCCTGACTAAAGCGGAAAGGCAGAACAAAATCTACGCCATTAATCTGATTGTCAGGCATCCAGGCGCTGCCGCCTTTTAAGACGCCGTGGCCGCCGGCTTCAAACCCCTGATCTGCCGCCGCGGAGAAGGCGACCTGCGCATACAGCATTCCTTCACGCAGATTCATTTTCCAGTCTGGCGGCACCAGCGGCTGAAACACGGTTAACGACTGTTTCGGCCACCAGGCCTGGCCCCGCAGACGTTCGCCATCCCAACGCCCGGTGACCCGCACGGGACCGATCTTCCTGGCGTGGAGCGCCCCGTTGAACTGAAACCAGGTGGGATCCCGTCCGTCGATCTTGAACTTTAACGTGGAGGGGGGAAGTTCGCTGCCGCTGCTAAAGCTGGTTTTACCCGCGTCCAGCGACAGCGCGCCGGTCAGTTTAGGGTGCTGTTCGCCGCGCAGCCAGTGCACCGGTTCGTCCAGGGTTAACCGCGGCGTGCTGACCAGCATCGTGCCGTACTGCAGCTTATCGAATCCCGTCGACAGGCTGTTCAGCACAATCGAATTGTCTATCCACGCCCCCGCCCCTTTGACGTCCCACTTCGCCTGCATCGGCGTGAAGCGGCCCTCGCCCCAGTAACGCCACTGCCAACGGCCGCTGTCGGGCATAAAGTTGTCGGCCTGACCGTCAAGATGCAGCGAGAAGTCGCCCATTTGCTGTTCGTGCGCGCGCAAAATAGCCTGCAGACGGCCGTCCACGCCCTGCTGAGTCACCTTCACGCCAGCCAGCGGCAGACGGACTTCATCAATATTGAGCGAGTCAATGACCCGGCCGCGGGAACGCAGCAGCGCGCCGGGATGGAACGTCAGCGCCGGCGCGGTCAGCGGGCCAGTCAGGTTCGCCGGCAGCACGGCATAAACGATCAGATCGCCGAGCTTGGCCTCGCCGGTTAACTGCAACGGCATGTCGCTGTTGTCCATGCTCAGTTTGCCAGGACCTATCGTCAGTACGGCGTTCCCCTTCCCGCCTTCCCCGTGGGTGAGAACGTTGAGACGACCGCTGACCCGCATCTGCTCGGTGCCCTGTTGCCAGTTGCCAACCGACAAGGCCACGCGGCCGCTCAGCGGATACCCGGCATACTCGGTACTCCAGCGACCATCGCTGATGGCAATACGCTCCGGGGTGATCTCCCAGGGTAAGTCGAGCATCGGCTGCACATCGCCGCGCGGCGTCACCAGCAGCTGCCCACGGTTTTTCTGCCACTCCAGCTCCGCATCAACCAGTCCTGCCGTCTGCGGGAACGCGAGCGTGGCGATCAGATGCCCATCTACCGGCAAACCATCCGGCACCAGCGGCATATGAAATTCGCCCACCAGCTTCACCGGCGCCTGTCCTTCGACCAGTTGCGCGGAGAAGTCGCTCACCGTCAGCGCCTGCCCGCGCAGGCGCGCCTGCAGCGTCACCTCTTTACCGCTGTAGCCGATATCCTGCTGCTGCGGAGTCAACGACATAACCAGTCGTCCCTGCCACTTTTCCCACGGAGAGAGACGCAGGTTCTCAATCGTCAACCAGCTATAGGGAAGCATGGACTGCCATTCCGCCAGCGTACGCGGCGCGCCGGATGCCGGCTCACTTTCCGGCAGCTTGCTCAGGCAGGCGCTGTTGATATCAAGTTCGTCAACCTGCAGCCGCCAGCGGCTGGGATGTGAGAGTCGGGCATCGGTTATCCTCGCCAGTTCGCAGTCGCCGACCAGATAACGTAAATCGGGTATACGCAGCGCAGAACGCGTCAGGCGCGGACTGTCATGCAGCGAAATGCGGGTTCCCTCTGGCAGCCAGATCCCTGCCAGCGTAGGTACCCAATGGGTAAGCGTCGACAACAAGGCCAGCGGTAGCAGAATAAGTGCTAACAATAGCGCGATGGCGGCTTTATATTTACCCTTCATGGGCAGTTAATATCCTGATTAAACAAAAGTAAAAGCCGAAAGTAGCGCGTATTGTGGCACGTTCGACCAGTGAGTTAAAGTTTCTGTCCCGCTTAAGAGCCTATCTCAGCAGGACTATTTTGCTTGTCATTTTGCCCCGGGCAGTGCGCGCAACGATTTATCTTTGAGCGCCCTTCAGAGCGGCCGCAGGGTGAGCGAAGCGAATCAAATTCTCACCGACTCCCTCCACGCTCCGCTTTCTCCGCGCTGTTTCGCGCGCAAATTGCCTGTGCCGATAGCCCTGCCGGGATAGATTCTAAGAATAGTTGCTGTGACATCATCGTTATGGTGAATTGTTGCCATTCGCTTATTTAACCGCCATTTAGCCAGCGCCTGTCACACTCGCGGGAATCGTTCAAATAAGTGGGTGGATCCCGTGGAGTTTTTTGTTTCGCTAATTGAGTATGCGCAGCGCCACTATTCATTCCTGCTGCTGCTGGTCTTTCTGCTGACGTTCAGCAAATCCTGTGCCCTGATTTCTCTGCTGGTGCCGGGCACCTCCGGGCTGCTGCTGCTCGGCCCGCTCGCCTCCGGCAGCCTGAATCACTTCTTATTTATGTGGCTCAGCGCCAGTCTGGGGGCAATCGGCGGATTCTGGATCTCCTGGTGGCTGGGACGGCGGCATCAGCATCGTCTGCTGCGGCTGCGTTGGCTGCGCGGCGATCGGCTGGCCCGTAGCCTGACCTTTCTCCATCGCCACGGCGAATGGGCGGTGTTTTTCGGCCGTTTTCTCTCTCCGCTTCGCGCCACCCTGCCGCTGGCCAGCGGCGTCAGCGGCACTCCGTTCTGGCGTTTTCAACTGGCCAATGTCAGCTCGGGACTTCTCTGGCCGCTGCTCCTGCTGGCTCCCGGTGCCTTCAGCTTCAGTTTTTGGTAAAATACATTGTGTTTTAAAGAGATACCTCAACTCAGTGATATGCTCTAGAATTAATATTATATCCGCCAGGCTAAACTAATTTTTAATATTTGTACGATTATTTTAAATATGCTACCGTGACGGTATAATCACTGGAGAAAAGTCTTATGAAAATCGCTGTGTATAGTACGAAGCAGTACGATAAAAAGTACCTTCAGCATGTTAATGATACATATGGCTTTGAACTCGAATTTTTCGACTTCCTGTTAACCGAAAAAACCGCGAAAACGGCCAACGGCTGTGAAGCCGTGTGCATATTTGTCAACGATGACGGCAGCCGTCCGGTGCTGGAAGAACTGAAAGCATACGGGGTGAAGTACATCGCCCTGCGCTGCGCCGGGTTTAACAACGTCGATCTGGATGCGGCAAAAGAGCTGGGTCTGCGCGTTGTCCGCGTTCCCGCCTATTCGCCGGAAGCCGTGGCTGAACATGCCGTCGGCATGATGATGTCGTTGAACCGCCGCATCCACCGCGCTTACCAGCGTACCCGCGATGCTAACTTCTCGCTGGAAGGCTTAACCGGCTTTACCATGCACGGTAAAACCGCCGGGGTGATCGGGACCGGCAAAATCGGCGTCGCCACGCTGCGTATTCTGAAAGGGTTTGGCATGCGCCTGCTGGCGTTCGATCCCTATCCAAGCGCCGCAGCGCTGGATCTCGGCGTCGAGTATGTTGATTTGCCGACGCTGTATGCACAGTCCGATGTGATCTCCCTGCACTGTCCGCTGACGGAAGAGAACTACCATCTGCTGAATCATGCGGCGTTTGAGCAAATGAAAGACGGCGTGATGGTGATCAACACCAGCCGCGGGGCGCTGATTGATTCTCAGGCGGCGATCGATGCGCTGAAACACCAGAAAATCGGGGCGCTGGGCATGGACGTGTACGAGAACGAACGCGACCTGTTCTTCGAAGATAAGTCCAATGACGTGATTCAGGATGACGTCTTCCGTCGCCTGTCTGCCTGTCATAACGTGTTGTTCACCGGGCATCAGGCTTTCCTGACCGCCGAAGCGCTGATCAGCATTTCACAAACGACCCTGGATAACCTGCGCCAGGTCGATGCTGGCGAAACCTGCCCGAACGCGCTGGTCTGAAAGTCCTTTCCCTTTTGTGCCCTCCTTGCGCGGGGGGCACATTCAGATAACCCCCACAGAAATTGCCTGCAGTAAAGTTAAACTGTGCGTATTTAACAGATGTGATAAATGTTTTTGGAGGAAAAATGAACAAGTTTGCTGCACTGCTGGCGGCAGGAATGCTGTTATCCGGCTGTGTCTACAACAGCAAAGTTTCCACCGGCGCGGAGCAACTTCAGCACCATCGTTTCGTCCTGACCAGCGTGAATGGCCAGGCGCTGGCGGCAGGAGCCAAACCACTGGAGCTGAGTTTTGGCGAAGAGATGTATGTTTCAGGAAATATGTGCAACCGCTTTAGCGGTAAAGGCAAAATCAGCGGCGGCGAGCTGAAGGTCAAAACGCTGGCGATGACCCGTATGCTGTGCACCGATCCTCAGCTGAATACGCTGGATAATACGCTGAGCAACATGCTGCGTGATGGCGCACAGGTTGACCTGACGGAAAATCAGCTGACGCTGGCCACGGCCGATCAGACCCTGGTCTATAAACTCGCCGACCTGGTCAACTAGTAGTTACCGCAGCTTCCGCCCGCTAACGCCTGCTCGCTGCAGCGCTTGCCGTTAGGTAACGCGCACATGCCGATCGCCGAACCATCAAGCTGTCGTGCCACGGACAATGAGCCACCGATCATCGCGCAGTTCGCCTGCCCTGAGCTGCTCATCGCGGCACGCATTCCCGGCGACACGTGTGCCGCTGTCGCCTGTTGAACAGGTTCGCTACTACAGGCCGACAATAATAACGCGGCACACCCTACTAAAAACGCTGCTCGCATCGTCTCTCCCCTCAGAAACTTCCCAAAATAAACAAACCCCAGAATAATAGGCAGCGCAGCGCCTGACGTCGAGAGGCGAAAACCGTATTTATGCGCTCCATTAACATTTCTTAGCAAATTTTCCGCCGATCGTTATCCTGGCAGGGAAAATGATGGACATTCAGCGGGCCATCCATACCCGCGACGAGCGCCGTTGGCCGCTATGGCGGATTGTCACTTTCGCCGTCACAGGGTTGTACGTCTGATGAGGGAAGAGCATCTGCTAATACGCCCGTCGCTCTCACGACCAGGCTGATACCATCCATAACGTTAAAACCCCGCCTGGTGGCAGGGTTGTAATGGCATCCATTTTCCCGGCACTTATCTCCGGAGCGCGGGTCTGCGATGAAGGTTATCCCGATCGGCTATTTGTCCACCCGCCGACGCCGTCATAGTGTTAAGGCTATTAACAGATCGCAATCCCGCGATCGGGTAACCTTTTTTCATTTAAAATCCGGCGTTTTTAGATATACCTTAAAGTCTATTTTCAGCCATCAAAGGGAACGTATAATTTAAGTTCCGGGGGAGACTGCCTCCTTAATTTTCATACAGGAGGCAGGAACCTAATCAAATATCACTCACAGCTCAGGGGGGAGTTTTTACCGCACAACGTTAAGCCCGCTTTTTTCCACTCTTTTTTACGGCAACGGCTGTCTTTATGCTCTGACCAAATTTGATCAAACCGATCTTTTTGCAGGTCCTGTGATTCAGGCGTCCGTGACCATCGCTTTGTACAAAGGGCTTTTCGGGTAGATTTTTGCATAAAAACTCTCCAGGTTGACTTTTGCTAACCATTCCGTAGTTAATCCAGCAAGCTGAGCTGATATTAGCATCATCAGAAGAGAGTTTATTTCAACCTTTGTTTATCTTTGTAAAGGCAGAATATTAAAATCATATTTACCATTTCAGACCTGGGCAGTGCGCACAATCCTCGCGCACAACCTGTACGCTCCGGTTATTCCGCGCGGTCCGTGTCCAGACTGGCTGGACTAATTTACCCCAACCTGAACAGACTCTAACCCGTTCAGAGATCTCAAAAACAGAATGACCGTTCTCATCTGCGATACCTTCAGCAGATGGGCTGTCACCGCGGGGAGCCTGACCGTTACGACGCCTCCCTGTTCGCATATAAATTTATAATAATCAGTAAGATAAATGCTCTACCGTCGGTAAAATCTGCCTCTCGGGGGAGAATTCGTGGATCAATTTGTGCACTCGAAAGCCTCACAACTTCAAGGGTATAGATAATGCCCTTATACTAGCCACTATAATTACAGGACCTGTAGCCGTTTGTCGGGTCTCTTCTTTTGCGCAATGTTAGGGTGTCTTCTTATGATTACTATCGACGGTAATGGCGCGGCCGCTTCAGTCGCGTTTCGCACCAGTGAGGTTATCGCCATCTACCCGATTACGCCCAGTTCAACGATGGCGGAACAGGCGGATGCCTGGGCGGGTAACGGGCTAAAAAACGTGTGGGGGGACGTGCCTCGCGTCGTCGAAATGCAGTCGGAAGCCGGGGCCATCGGTGCCGTACACGGCGCGCTGCAAACCGGGGCGCTCTCGACCTCCTTTACCTCATCGCAGGGGTTGCTGCTGATGATCCCCACGCTGTACAAACTCGCCGGTCAGCTGATGCCGTTTGTCCTGCACGTTGCCGCTCGTACCGTCGCTACCCACGCGCTCTCGATCTTCGGCGACCATTCCGACGTCATGGCCGTGCGCCAGACCGGTTGCGCCATGCTGTGCGCCAGCAGCGTCCAGGAAGCCCAGGACTTTGCGCTGATTTCCCATATCGCCACGCTTAAGAGCCGGGTGCCGTTTATTCATTTCTTCGACGGTTTTCGGACTTCGCATGAAATCAATAAAATCACCCCGCTTGCGGACGACACCATTCGCAGTCTGCTGCCTCAGGACGAGATTGACGCGCACCGTCTACGCGCGCTGAATCCGGAACATCCGGTGATCCGCGGTACTTCGGCGAACCCGGATACTTATTTCCAGTCCCGCGAAGCCACGAACCCCTGGTACGACGCGGTTTATGACCACGTTGAAACGGCGATGAACGATTTCGCCGTCGCGACCGGGCGTCAGTATAAACCGTTCGAGTTTTATGGCCATCCGCAGGCAGAACGGGTGATTGTGATTATGGGCTCGGCGATCGGCACCTGTGAAGAAGTCGTGGACGAGCTGCTGAGCCGTGGCGAAAAAGTCGGTGTCCTGAAAGTTCGCCTCTATCGTCCCTTCTCGGCCGCCCATCTGCTGGAGGCGCTGCCGGAAAGCGCCCGCGCTATCGCCGTTCTCGACCGCACCAAAGAACCGGGCGCCCATGCCGAGCCGCTGTACCTCGATATCATGACCGCGCTGGCGGAAGCCTTTAACCGCGGCGAGCGTGAAACCCTGCCCCGCACCATCGGCGGTCGCTACGGCCTTTCATCCAAGGAGTTCGGCCCGGAGTGCGTGCTGGCTATCTTCAATGAATTACGCGAAGCCCGGCCCAAACCGCGATTCACCGTCGGCATTTATGATGATGTAACCAATCTCTCCCTGCCTCTGGGGGAGAACACCCTGCCATCAGAAGCCAAACTGGAGGCGCTGTTCTACGGCCTCGGCAGCGATGGCAGCGTCTCGGCGACGAAAAACAATATCAAAATTATCGGCAACTCCACGCCGTGGTTCTCGCAGGGTTATTTTGTCTATGACTCGAAAAAAGCCGGCGGGTTGACCGTTTCGCATTTACGAGTCAGTGAAAAACCGATTCGCTCCTCCTATTTGATCTCACAGGCCGATTTTGTTGGCTGCCATCAGCTACAGTTTATCGACAAATATCAAATGGTTGAGCGGTTAAAACCCGGCGGAATCTTCTTGCTCAATACGCCTTATGGCGTCGATGAAGTGTGGTCGCGCCTGCCGCAGGAAGTGCAGGCGACGCTGAACCAGAAAAAAGCGCGCTTTTATATTGTCAACGCCGCGAAGATCGCCCGCGAGTGCAGCCTTGGCGCCCGTATCAACACCGTCATGCAGATGGCATTCTTCCATTTAACACAAATTCTGCCGGGCGACAGCGCGCTGGCCGAACTGCAGGGCGCCATTGCTAAAAGCTACAGCAGCAAAGGTCAGGACCTGGTTGAACGCAACTGGCAGGCGCTGGCGCTGGCGCGCGAATCGTTGGCCGAAGTGCCGCTGCGCCCGGTTGATGCCTCCAGCCCGAACCGCCCGCCGGTGGTCTCCGACGCCGCGCCGGATTTTGTTAAAACCGTCACCGCCGCCATGCTGGCCGGGCTCGGCGATGCGCTACCGGTCTCCGCTCTGCCGCCGGATGGCACCTGGCCAATGGGCACCACCCGTTGGGAAAAACGCAATATCGCCGAAGAGATCCCCATCTGGAAGGAGGAGCTGTGCACCCAGTGTAACCACTGCGTGGCCGCCTGCCCGCATTCAGCGATTCGCGCCAAAGTGGTCCCTCCGCAGGCAATGGACGCGGCACCGGCCAGCCTGCACTCCCTGGATGTGAAATCGCGCGATATGCGCGGGCAGAAATATGTACTGCAGGTGGCGCCGGAAGATTGCACCGGCTGTAACCTGTGCGTGGAAGTGTGTCCGGCAAAAGACCGGCAGAATCCTGAAATCAAGGCCATCAACATGATGTCGCGCCTTGAACATGTGGAAGAAGAGAAAGTGAACTACGACTTCTTCCTCAACCTGCCGGAAATCGACCGCAGCACTCTGGAACGTATTGATATCCGCACCTCGCAGCTGATCAGCCCGCTGTTTGAATATTCCGGCGCCTGCTCAGGCTGCGGCGAAACGCCGTATATCAAACTGCTGACCCAGCTGTACGGGGATCGGATGCTGATCGCTAACGCCACCGGCTGCTCGTCGATTTACGGCGGTAATCTGCCATCCACTCCGTATACCACCGACGCCAACGGCCGCGGCCCGGCGTGGGCAAACTCGCTGTTCGAAGACAACGCCGAATTTGGCCTCGGCTTCCGCTTAACCGTCGACCAGCACCGTCAGCGCGTAATGCGCCTGCTGTCAACGTTTGCCGACAAACTGCCAGCAGCGTTGTACGACGCGCTGCAGGCCGACGCCACGCCGGAGGTGCGGCGTGAACAGGTAGCTGAGCTACGCCAGGTTCTGGCTAATGAAGCAGGCGCGAAGGAGCTCTTAACCGATGCCGATGCGCTGGTTGAGAAATCCATCTGGCTTATCGGCGGCGATGGCTGGGCCTATGACATTGGCTTTGGCGGTCTCGACCACGTCCTGAGCCTGACTGAAAACGTCAACATTCTGGTTCTCGACACGCAGTGTTACTCCAATACCGGCGGCCAGGCGTCGAAGGCGACCCCGCTCGGCGCGGTCACCAAGTTTGGTGAGCACGGCAAGCGCAAAGCGCGTAAGGACCTCGGCGTCAGCATGATGATGTACGGGCATGTTTACGTCGCGCAAATTTCGCTGGGCGCGCAGCTGAATCAGACGGTGAAAGCGATTCAGGAAGCGGAGGCCTACCCTGGCCCGTCGCTGATTATCGCCTACAGCCCCTGCGAAGAGCACGGTTACGATCTGGCGCTCAGCCACGATCAGATGCGTCAGCTGACCGCCACCGGCTTCTGGCCGCTGTACCGCTTCGATCCTCGTCGTGCGGATGAAGGTAAACTGCCGCTGGCGCTGGACTCTCGCCCACCTTCAGACGCGCTGGCCGAAACGCTGCTTAATGAGCAACGTTTCCGTCGCCTCAATGCCCAGCAGCCCGAAGTGGCGGAGCAGCTGTGGAAAGATGCGGCGGCGGATTTGCAAAAACGCTATGACTTCCTGGCCCAGATGGCCGGCAAAGCGGAAAAACCAGCCACCGAGAGTTAATCGGCTCTGTTTTTAAGCTTCACCATAAAAAAAGCCCGAATATTCATTCGGGCTTGTCATTTTTATCGTCAAAATAATATCATGCGTGAATATAATATGTGACGATCATAATAAAACCTGACAATAATAAAGGGCATGTAACGCCCACAGAATACGCCCACCGCGTCACGAAGTATAATTTTTATTTAACATACTTCCGCTTAATACATTCATAAAGACTATAACCATCACGGAAGAATTTATTACTCCACACCGATTCGCCCGTATTGCCTTCTTTTACATCCTCAATGCGCTAAGTTAAAAATATCAGCCTAATAAACGCCGTTGGTGTGACGCCCCCACCATTAGCCCCCGGCCCATTACCCCGGCAATCATCATAATAACCGTCGACAATTCCCCACGACCGCCAACAATAAAATTCTCAGCGCGAGCGATGACGATAATCGTTGCATTAAATAGACGGGCATCGCTCTGATTTATTCGCTCACGCCGAATAGTATTCCCGGCGTCTGTGCGCAAGCCAGTTTGCAGCGCGAAGATGACAACATCAATATAAAGTCACTGCGCCTCTGGCATTACTTATCGCCTTGACCGGACCAACCCGTGCCGATACCGGGTTCACCAGCAACCGTCAATCAAATCAAAACAATATCCCTGGAGTATTAAAACCGTTACCCGATAAATGATATATTGCCGGTAAAGCCTGCCGTAAAGGACGCCAGCCATGGATCATCACCCCGTAAAGTCATCCCGAATCGCCTCCATCGCCTATGACGAGGCCTCTGGCATCCTCGAAATCCGGTTTCACGACGATAGCACGCTTCGCTATGAGAAGGTGCCCGAACGCATCTACCGCCTTTTTTTGCAGGTGGTGTCCAAGGGACGTTTTTATGATGGCGTCATCAAAGGGAAATTTACCGAACTCCGGGGTAACTCACGCTAAAATGTGACCCGTCATGGTACATCGCGCCGCCAAATGGCGTACACTTTAAGCGGTTACTTAAACAGGAGGTTTTATGGCCAGAATAATTCTTGTACCTATTGATATTTCTGATAAAGAATTAACTCAACGCGTTGTCTGTCACGTTGAGGCGGAAGCGCGCATTGACGATGCCGAAGTACACTTTCTGACCGTGATTCCATCCCTTCCCTATTACGCCTCGCTGGGGATGGCCTATACCACCGAACTACCGCCGATGGATGAGTTTAAAGCGGAATCGGAAACGCGTCTGAAAGAGATCGTCGCTCAGTTCGCCATTCCTGAAGACCGGGTGCATTTCCATGTTAAGGAAGGTTCGCCTAAGGATAACATTCTGGAGCTGGCGAAAACGCTGCCGGCCGATCTGGTGATTATCGCCTCTCACCGCCCGGATATTACGACCTATCTGCTCGGCTCCAACGCTGCGGCCGTCGTTCGTCATGCCGACTGTTCCGTACTGGTTGTGCGTTAACCCCTTCAGCCCGCCCTCTGGGCGGGCTTTTTATCTCAACATCTGCCAGGCTAAACTACCTGAAATGTGCTGACATCCCCACCGCGAATCCGTACCATACACGCCACAGACTTAGACTGAGCAACGTCCGACGTCATTAATTGCGACCACCCGCCGTGCCGTGGGCAGAGTGCGTGTGCCACACTATGAATTGAGCTATTATTAAATGCTGCAAAATCAAGAAATTAGCAAAAAAGAAAAGTACAACCTCGATAAATTGCAAAAGCGCCTGCGCCGCAACGTCGGCGAAGCCATTGCCGATTTCAACATGATCGAAGACGGCGACCGGATTATGGTTTGCCTGTCCGGCGGTAAAGATAGCTACACCATGCTGGAAATCCTGCGCAGCCTGCAGAAAAGCGCGCCGATTTCATTCTCGCTGGTCGCGGTCAACCTCGATCAGAAGCAGCCGGGTTTCCCCGCGCACATCCTGCCGGAATATCTGGAGCAGCTTGGCGTCGAGTATAAAATTGTCGAAGAAAATACCTACGGGATCGTCAAAGAGAAGATTCCTGAAGGCAAAACCACCTGTTCGCTCTGTTCACGCCTGCGTCGCGGTATCCTGTACCGTACCGCGAGTGAACTGGGCGCGACGAAGATTGCTCTCGGCCATCACCGCGACGATATTTTACAGACGCTGTTCCTGAACATGTTCTACGGCGGCAAAATGAAAGGCATGCCGCCGAAGCTGATGAGCGATGACGGTAAACACATCGTGATTCGCCCGCTGGCATACTGCCGTGAAAAAGACATTGAGCGTTTTTCGCAGGCGAAAGGTTTCCCGATCATTCCGTGCAACCTGTGCGGTTCGCAGCCTAACCTGCAGCGCCAGGTGATTGCCGATATGCTACGCGACTGGGATAAACGCTATCCTGGCCGTATCGAGACCATGTTCAGCGCCATGCAGAACGTGGTGCCGTCTCATCTGAGCGACATCAACCTGTTTGACTTTAAAGGGATTAACCACAACTCAGAAGTGGTTGATGGCGGCGATCTGGCGTTTGACCGGGAAGAGATTCCGCTGCAGCCTGCCGGCTGGCAGCCGGAAGACGATGCCGCGCAGCTGGATGAACTGCGTCTGAACGTGGTAGAAGTGAAGTAACCGACCGGCGTCTCAGAGTCACCTCTGAGACGCGTTATCATCGCTTATTTCAGCAGGCGGACGCGGCAGTTTTTGCCTTTAATCTTGCCGTTCTGCAGCTGCTTATAGGCTTTCTGCGCCACGCTCTGGCGAATGGCCACATAGACATGCGCAGGATGGACGTTAATCTTGCCGATGTCGGCGCCGTCAAAGCCCATATCTCCGGTCAACGCGCCGAGCACATCGCCAGCGCGCATTTTTGCTTTCTTCCCGCCATCGATACACAGCGTCGCCATCTCTGCGTGAAGCGGTTTGATATTGCCGTTCGTTGGCGCGCTCACCCAGTTCAGCTTCAGCTGCAGCATCTCGGCCAGGATGTTGGCGCGCTGCGCCTCTTCCGGCGCGCAGAGGCTGATAGCCAGACCGCTCTCGCCGGCGCGGGCGGTACGGCCGATGCGATGCACGTGAACTTCCGGATCCCAGGCCAGCTCGTAGTTAACCACCAGCTCCAGCGATTTAATATCGAGGCCGCGCGCGGCGACGTCGGTGGCGACCAGCACGCGAGAGCTCCCGTTGGCAAAACGCACCAGCGTCTGATCGCGATCGCGTTGTTCAAGATCGCCGTGCAGCGACAGCGCGCTCTGCCCTGCGGCATTCAGCGAATCGCAAACCGCCTGACAATCTTTTTTGGTGTTGCAAAACACCACGCAGGAGGCCGGCTGATGCTGGCTGAGCAGCGTTTGCAGCAGCGGGATTTTTCCGCGCTGGGAGGTTTCGAAAAACTGCTGCTCGATTGCCGGCAACGCGTCGACAGAATCGGTCTCAATGGTTAACGGATGGTTTTGCACCCGCCCGCTGATCGCCGCGATCGCTTCCGGCCAGGTGGCGGAGAACAGCAGCGTCTGACGTTCGGCCGGGGCAAAGCGGATCACCTCATCGATGGCCTCGCTGAAGCCCATATCCAGCATCCGATCGGCTTCATCCATCACCAGCGTCTGCAGCGCATCCAGCGACACGGTGCCCTTCTGCAGGTGATCCAGCAAACGACCCGGCGTGGCGACGATGATATGCGGCGCATGCTGCAGCGAATCGCGCTGCGCGCCGAAAGGCTGCCCGCCGCAAAGGGTCAAAATTTTAATATTTGGTAAAAAGCGCGCCAGACGACGCAGCTCGCCCGCGACCTGATCGGCCAGTTCGCGGGTCGGGCACAAGACCAAAGATTGTGTCTGGAACAGGGTAGCATCGACGTGTTGAAGCAGCCCCAGACCAAATGCCGCAGTTTTACCGCTACCGGTTTTGGCCTGCACGCGCACATCTTTACCCGCCAGAATCGCGGGCAAGGCGGCGGCCTGCACAGGGGTCATCGTGAGATAACCCAGCTCATTGAGATTGGCGAGCTGGGCAGCGGGTAAAACGTTCAGTGTTGAAAAAGCGGTCACAATTTTTTCTCGAATTAACAGGCACACAAAGGGCAGGCGCGTATCCTCGCAGATCTGCGCCTGCGATGCGACAATTTAATCGGCTCATCATCCGGCGGCGGATCGGGCAGTGGATGCGGGCGCGGCCGGGGATCGGGCACCGGTATGGGATCATTAGGTTCTGGCGAGACAGGGATGGATGTCAGGGGTTGATAGCGCATGTTGGTTCTCCCGGGAATGAGCGGGTACACCCATTAAGCGTAGAAGCTGCTAACCAGAGAGCAAAAAAAAGCCGACTTAATCAAGTCGGCGTCGTACGAATCAATTGTGCTATGCAGTAATTCAAAAAAGGAAGTAAGACAATATGGAGCGCAACGCCCATCGCTTGACGTTGCATTCACCTGCGAGAGAGATATTGCCCCGAATGGGTGGACGGTTTATTGATTTCGCTCAAACATTACCGGGTTTTCGCCCGATGGACGGCGATGAAAAGCGATTATTTACAGCCATTTACTACGATGTAACCACCATGTAACACCGCCAATGAGAACGACTAACATTATGCAGAAGATAGAAAAGCCTAAATGCCACTCATTGCCGGGGATCCCGCCCAGGTTGACGCCAAACAGACCGGTCAAAAAGGTGCTGGGCAGAAACACCATCGCCATCAGCGACATCGTATAGGTCCGGCGCGACAGCCCCTCTTGCATAATCTGGGCAATCTCATCGCTCATAATCGCCGTCCGGGAAATACAGCTGTCAATCTCATCCAGGCCCCGCCCCAACCGGTCGGCAATATCCTGCATTCTGCGGCGGTGATCGTCATTCATCCACGGCAGGCGCTCGCTGGCAAGGCGGGAGTAAACATCGCGCTGCGGCGACATATAGCGGCGCATCACAATCAGCTGTTTGCGCAGCAGCGCCAGAAAACCACGCGGCGGCACCTGCTGATCCAGCAGGTTATCTTCGAGGTCGATAATCCGGTCATGCAGCTGCTCGATAAATTCGCTGGCGTGGTCGGTCAGCGCATCGCAAATATCCACCAGCCAGCCGCCGCAGTCCACCGGCCCGGTTCCCTCGCGCAGATCGCCGAGCACATCATCCAGCGCCAGCACCCGACGCTGGCGGGTGGAGACGATTAAGCGCTCGTCCATATACAGGCGCATCGCCACCAGCTGGTCCGGGCGCTCATCGGTACTGCCGTTGATGCAGCGCAGCGTAATTAACGTCCCGTCCCCCACCCGGGTGACCCGGGGACGGGTACTTTCCCCGGCTAAAGCATCGCGGACGCTGTTGGGTAACAGCGGAGTGGATGCCAGCCATTCGGCGCTATCGGCGTGGGTATAGTTCAGATGCAACCAACAGGGGCGATCCTTATCGATAGCGTCACTGTCAGTCAGCGGCTTCACTCCGCCCTGCCCGTCGAATTGCCATGCAAAAACCGCATCCGGCACGTTCAATTCCGATCCCTTAATGGCGTCCACCAGACCTCCGTCAGTCAGTACTTATTTTTGCTAGTCTAGCCTGACACATCGGTTAATCAAGGGGTAAAGTCAGCAGGGTGCTGAATTCGCTGATGAAAAGCGGGCGAGGAGGAGAATAAAAAAAGAACCCGCCGACGGCGGGTTATGAGTGCGTTTCATAAGAGTATGTCCAGCCCGCTGAATTAACCCCCGCCAGAATGAATACCGGCGGGACGGCAGGCTAGCAGGAGCCGTTCATTTTTTCTCTTCTGCGTACTGACGCGCGTTATCGTGCAAATTTGTACACATGTTGTTATCTCCTTCATGGTTATGAGCAGGATAAGGGTAGACCGCTGTTGCCGTTTTGCAAACCCGCCGCGTAAAAAAGTGTCGCCCCGCCCCGCCTCTGCTTCCCTCCTGAACCGGGTGCAAGGAAGATTTCTTTTCCTGCAAAATGCTGTATTATGCGAGTTATTGCAGCATTTTGCAGGATTTCGTCACCATGCATAAAACCGCCAGACAAAAGTACCTGGTTGATCTTATTAGTGAAAATGGGCAAGTCAGCATCAGCGAACTGGTTGAAAAGCTGCAGGTTTCTGCAGACACCCTGCGTCGCGATCTGGCCGATCTTGAAAAGCAGGGGCTGGCGCAGAAGAACCACGGCGGCGCAATCGCGCTCGACATTTCCGCGATGAATCGCCAGGGCAGAAACGCCCTGCTGCCGCAGACTAAACAGCGTTTAGGCCGCATGGTCGCCAGCAAAATACCCGCCGGTTCGACCCTCTTTTTAGATGCCGGCAGTACCGTTCTGGCCGTCGCTACCCAGATTCAAGGCCCGATGACGGTCATCACCACTTCCTTAGATATTGCCGCGCATTTCAGCACCCGCCCGGATATCCAGCTGATCATGCTGGGAGGAACATGGGATGTGCGGCAGCGGCTGTTTGCCGGCAGCGCCACCCTGGCATTGCTGGCGCGCTATCGCGCCGATATCGCCATCCTCGGCGCCTGCGCTATCCATGCGCAACTCGGTTTAAGCGCCAGCCAGGAGGCCGATGCCGAAATCAAACGCGCCATGCTGGCGGCAAGCACCGAGCACTGGCTGGTCGCCGATCATATGAAGCTGAACCACTGCGAGCCGCATCTGGTGGCCGAATTAACAGACATACATCAGTTATTTTTAGACAAGCCCTGGGAAGAGCTCGGGGATACTAGCGCGCTGCAGGTCAACATTGCTGACGCTCAATAACGTGGAGAGGGTAATGAATAACGTCATCGCTCGTGAAGGTAAAAACATTAATATTGCGCTGATCGGCTATGGGTTCGTCGGCAAAACGTTTCACGCCCCGCTGATTCAGTCAGTGGAAGGCCTCACGCTGGCGGTCGTTGCGTCCGGCGACGAAGAGAAGGTGAAGCGCGATCTGCCGGATGTCACCGTCATCGGCTCACCCGAACAGGCCGTTCAACACCCGGATATTGACCTGGTGGTGATCGCCTCCCCCAACGCCACGCACGCCCCGTTAGCCAAACTGGCGCTGAATGCCGGGAAACATGTGGTAGTGGATAAGCCCTTTACGCTGGATATGCAGGAAGCCCGCGAGCTGATTGCGCTGGCGGAAGAGAAGCAGCTGCTGCTTTCGGTCTTCCACAACCGCCGCTGGGACAGCGATTTCCTCGGCATTAAACAGGTTATCGAACAAGGGCTGATCGGCAATGTTAAGCACTTTGAGTCGCATTTTGACCGTTTCCGCCCGGAAGTTCGCGTGCGCTGGAGAGAACAAAATGTCCCCGGCAGCGGATTATGGTTCGATTTGGGGCCGCACCTGATCGATCAGGCGCTACAGCTGTTCGGCCTGCCGCAGTCGGTGCAGGGTAATATCGCCACCCTGCGTCAGGGCGCGGAGATTAATGACTGGGCGCATGTGGTCTTAAACTACCCGCAGCATAAGGTGATTTTGCACTGTAGCATGCTGGTGGCCGGCGGCGTATCGCGCTTTACCGTCCACGGAGATAAAGGCAGCGTGGTGAAACAGAAAGCCGATCGGCAGGAAAGTCAGCTGCTGGCCGGAGTGGTTCCCGGCAGCGAAAGCTGGGGGCATGATGACGATAGCCTCGTGGTGTTTGATGCCAGCTCGCAGCCGCGCGAAATCCCTTCCCCACAGGGAGACCAGCGCCAGTACTATATTAACGTGCGCGATGCGTTAACCGGCAAGATTGAGAACCCGGTCCAGCCGTTACAAGCGCTGGCGGTGATGGCAGTATTAGAAGCGGCGGTACAGTCGGCGGAATCAGGGACGGTGCAAAGCGTTGCGCTGACCGCAGATGAGCTGGCGGCATTGCAATAATTCGCGTTCCCCCGTGACCTGCGGTTTTGCGCAGGTCATGCCCCGCCACCCGTGGCTGGTCGCGGCACGCACCGTGCCAGCCCACTTATCTGATAGCGCAGCTTGCCCACCGTTCAGCGACAGTGATGTCAGGCGGATACTCTCGCCCACAGCCAGGTATCGTTTTCGGGTAAATTCTTATCTTTATTCTCCTGCTGACGGCGCTCCCTGAAGCCAGCGGTACCTTTTCTGGTAGTTTTTCCCCCGCCTGTATCGCTAAAAAAGCGCGAACGACCAACATTATTTAATAAAATACAATAAGTTATATTCATATTATTTCTCACACCCCCCGGCGGGAACGTTCTCTTTTTCGGAATAAACCTGATTTCCTTTCCTTGACGATAACTGAACAATTTTACATAAATTCACAGTTGTTCATTTATTAACATTGCAAGGATGCCAATGAGCCGCAAAGCTACTATTTGCAAAGCGATCGCCTCAGCGTCAGGCCTGTTTTTTCTGCTCCCGGCCCACGCCGCGAGCCCTGACGATCAGTTTATTATTCAGCAGCAGCGTCAGAAGGCGCTGGAACAGCAGCTGACGCCGCCGACGCCGGATGTGCGCCTTTCTGAGCCCTCTTCCAGCTTCGGACGTATCCCTTTCCCGACGGAATCCCCCTGCTTTCCCATCCAGCGCGTGGCGTTGAGCGGCCAGCAAGCGCTCCCCCGCTGGCTGCCGCTGCAGCGCATCGCCGACCAGGCGCAGGGGCATTGCCTGGGGGGCAAAGGGATTAACCTGCTGATGAGCACCCTGCAAAACCGGCTGGTCGATCATGGCTGGATCACCACCCGCGTGCTGGCCCCCTCGCAGGATTTAAAAAGCGGCACGCTGAAGCTGACGATTGTGCCGGGTTACGTGCGCCACGTACGCCTGACGGAACAGAGCGACCGCTATATCCAGCTGTATAGCGCCTTTCCGGCGCACGAGGGCAATTTGCTCGACCTGCGCGATATCGAACAGGGGCTGGAAAACCTCCAGCGCCTGCCTGGCGTTGAGGCCAGTATGGAAATTGTCCCCGGCGACAATCCCGGCGAGAGCGATATCGTCATTACCCGCAAGCAGGAGAAGATGTGGCGCCTGGGGCTGTCGCTGGACGACTCGGGCACGGAAACCACCGGCCGCTATCAGGGCGGTGTGACGCTGTCTCTGGATAACCCCTTCTCGCTCAGCGATTTACTCTATTTCTCCGCCAGCCACGATCTCGACGACAACGGCGGCAAGAAAAGCCGCAACTACATCGCCCACTACTCGGTACCGTACGGCTACTGGATGCTGGGGATCACCGGCAGCGACTACGACTATCACCAGACGGTCGCAGGTCTGAACGGCGATTATCGCTACAGCGGCAAAAGTAAAAATCTCGACGTACAGCTCAGCCGGGTCCTGCACCGCAGCGGAACACAGAAGACGACCTTCACCTATGACGTACTGGCGCGCGAGAGCCGCAACTACATCGACGACACCGAAGTGGGCGTACAGCGTCGCCAGACGGCGGCCTGGCGCGTCGGGCTACAGCATCGTCATTATATCGGCCAGGCCACTCTCGACCTCGGCGCCAGCTACCAGCGCGGCACCCGCTGGTTTGGCGCGCAGCCGGCGCCGGAAGAGTACGTCGGCGATGCCACCGCGCTGAGCAAAATCACTCAGCTCAACGCCCAGCTCGACCTGCCTTTCACCCTCGGTAGCCAGAATTTCCGCTACAACGTGCAGTACCTGCGCCAGATCAGCAACACCCCGCTCACCCCGCAGGATCAGTTCGCCATTGGCAACCGCTGGACGGTACGCGGATTCGACGGCGAACGTACTCTCAATGCCAGCCACGGCTGGTATGTCCGCAACGATCTGGCCTGGCGCACGCCGCTGGAGAACCAGGAACTCTACCTCGGCGCGGACTACGGTGAAGTCGGCGGCTACAGCTCTGATTACCTGATCGGCCAACACCTGGCGGGCGGCGTTATCGGCGTGCGCGGCAACGCCTTCCGCACCGGGTATGACCTGTTTGCCGGAACGCCATTCTCCAAGCCGGATGGGTTCCACACCAGCGCCGTGTCTCTTGGCTTCAACCTGAACTGGAGCTGGTGATGCGCGTAGGACCCTACGAGATAAAAGCGCCGCTGATATTCGGCGGCGCGGACAACGAAGCCGAAGTACTGGGGGCCAGCGTGTGGCTATGGATGCATTCGCCGATGCACCGGGACGCCCCGCTGCACGCCCTCCCCACGCTGCTGTTGCCGATTATCAAGCGTCGTCAGTATGTGCTGATTATGGAAAACGAACGGCCGGTCTTTTTTCTTAGCTGGGCGTGGCTCAACCCGGAGTCCGAAGCCCGCTATCTCACCCGCCCGGCGATTGAAATGCCAGAAGCCGACTGGAACAGCGGCGACCGGATGTGGTTTTGCGACTGGATCGCGCCATTCGGCCATACCGCCGCCATGAACGCCCTGATGCGGCAGGACATTTTTGCCGACCACTGCGCGCGGGCGCTGTATCACCGCGGCGAACAACGCGGCAAGCGGGTGGTGATGTTCCATGGCCGCCGCGTCAGTCGCGTACAAGCCAGAGCCTGGCAGCAGGCGCATCCGCTCGCCGTCGATCTGCCGGAAGCGTTTAAAGGACTAAACCATGAATAAGAACCTCTATCGTATTGTCTTCAACAAAGCGCGCGGCATGCTGATGGTGGTGGCGGACATCGCCCGTTCCGGCCGCGCGGGCTCCGCGCGCGCTTCTGCTCCGGGACGGCTTCCGCGCCAGCTGCACGGCAAAATCAGCGCCATTAGCTTCAGCCTGTGGCTGGCGATGGGCGTGATTCACCCGGCGCAGGCCAACATCGTCGCCGACGCCGGGGCGCCGAAAAACCAGCAGCCGACGGTGATGCAGAGCGCCAACGGTACGCCGCAGGTCAATATTCAGACCCCGTCGGCCGCCGGGGTGTCACGCAATACCTACAGCCAGTTCGATGTTAACCAGCAGGGGGCGATCCTCAATAACTCGCATAAAAACGTGCAGAGCCAGCTGGGCGGCATGGTGGCGGGAAATCCCTGGCTGGCGAAAGGCGAAGCGAAGGTCATTCTTAACGAGGTCAACTCGCGCGACCCCAGCCGGCTGAACGGGATGATTGAAGTGGCAGGGAAAAAAGCCCAGGTCGTCATCGCCAACCCATCCGGCATTACCTGTAACGGCTGCGGCTTCATCAATGCCAATCGCGCCACGCTGACCACCGGCCAGGCGCAGCTCAATAACGGCAGTCTCACCGGCTATCAGGTCGAACGCGGCGAGGTGACCATCGAGGGCGCCGGGATGGACAGCTCGGCCGCTGATTACACCGATATTATCGCCCGCTCGGTGAAGGTTAACGCCGGGCTGTGGGCCAAGGATCTGAAGGTCACCACCGGGCGCAACCGGGTGGATGCCGCCCACGAACGCATCGAAAAAACCGGCGATGACCCGGCAACCCGTCCGCAGCTGGCGGTGGATGTCGCCAGCCTCGGCGGTATGTACGCGGGAAAAATCCGCATGGTCGGCACCGAGAGCGGCGTCGGGGTGCGTAACGCCGGCGCGCTTGGCGCCCAGGCCGGGAGCGTGACCCTGACCGCCGACGGCCGCATTGAAAACAGCGGCACACTGCGCGCCAGCGAAGACGCCACCGTTCGCACCGCCGGCGAGTTCAGCAACAGCGGCGCGCTGACCGCCGGCCGACATGTTGACATTCAGGCGGCAAGCCTCACCAGCAGCCACAGCAGCGTGCTGGCCGCCGGGGTACAAAATGACGGTAAGCTGGCGGAGAGCGGCGACCTGCGGCTGCATGCCGACGGCCAGCTGAGCGCCCACGGCCAGACGCTGGCGGGCGGGAGCCTGCGCGCCAGCGGCCAGGGGGTGGACGTCAGCGGCAGCCAGACCCAGGGCCAGCGGGTCGAGCTGGACAGCGGCGCGGGTAACCTCCTCAGCCAAAACGCCGAGGTCAACGCCCGGGAGTTGACTCTGCGCAGCGGTCAAACGCTTAACAACGACGGCGGCACGCTCAGCGCCGACGCGATCACCCTCTCCGCTCAGCATCTTTCAAACCACAAAGGCAAACTGGTGCAGACCGGCGGCGGCGCCCTGGTGGTCAAACTGCCGGGTGACATCGATAACCGCGAGGGGGAGATTGCCGCCAATGGCGATATTCAGCTCGCCGCACAGTCTGTTAATAACCAGGGCGGGAAAGTGCTGGCGGCGCAAAACGGCAGCCTGACGGCGCACGCCCGGACGACGCTGGATAACCGCAAAGGCACCCTCGCCGCGGCAGGCGATACCCGGATCGACGCCGGGATCCTCAACAATAACGAGGGGCTGATCTCCGCCGCCACCGGCCGCGGCGACATCCGCAGCGCGCAGGCGGTCAGCAACAATAAGGGCCGTATCGAAGCGGCCAAAACGCAGGCAATCAGCGCCGCCGGGCTGGATAACCAACAGGGGGTTATCGTCGCCGACGGGGCCACGCTGGCGCTCGCCGACGGCGCCTTCAACAACCAGTCCGGCTCGCTGTACTCGCACAGCGCGCTGGCTATTTACAGCGGCGCGCTCAACAACCAGCATGGTTATCTCGCCAGCAGCGGCACGCTCACCTTCAAAGGGGGCGATGTTGATAACCGCGCGGGCCAGTTCGCCACGGAGCAGGCGCTGGACGCCAGCTTCAGCGCCTTCCTCAACCAGGAGGGCAGCCTGAAAGCGCTGAGCGCGATGACGCTAAACGGCGGCACGCTGGACAACGCTCACGGGGTCGTCGGCGCGGGCGGTGCGCTCAATATCGGCGTCACTACCCTCGACAACCGCCAGGGTACCCTGTTCAGCAGCGCAGACGCCCTGCTCCACGCCGACCGACTGGACAACCAGGGCGGCCAACTGGCGGCGCAGCGGGCGCTGACCTTTAACGGCGGGCAGCTGATCAACGATAACAGCGGCCTGATCCAGAGCGGCGATAGCCTGACGCTAACCGCCGACGACATCAGCAACCGCAGCGGCAGCATTATCAGCAGCGCAAACGCCACCCTGCGCAGCCAGCAGTTGCAAAACGGCGGCGGAGAGATTCAGAGCGTCGGCGATCTGCTGATCGACAGCGCCCATGGCATCGTGGACAACGTTGCCGGGCTGATACGCAGCGGCGCGACGTTAACGCTCGCGGCCGCCAGGCTTATCAACCAGAATACCTCCGGCGACAATCTGGGACTGGAGGCGCAAACCATCGGGCTCACCACCGGCGCCCTCGATAACCAGGACGGAATCATTCTGGCCGATCGGTCGCTGACGGTGCGCAACAGCGGCGAACTCAACAACCGCAACGGTGGGCTGGCGGCATCCGGGACGGTGGATATCGGCGGCGATAAACTGGCGCTGTTTAACCAGGATGGCACGGTGAAAGCCGGCGAGTGGCTGCGCATCGACGCGGACAGTCTGGACGGCAGCGGCCAGCTGCTGTCGCTCGGCAACATGGCGCTGAGCAGCCGGCAGTCGCTGAATAACCGCGGCACGATGGTCGCCAACGGCCGCTTCACCCTCACCTCTACAGGGGATATCGTCAACGGCGGTAAGCTGCTGGCGGGCAGCAGCCTCGACATCACCAGCCGCAACCTGAACAACGGGGTAAACGGCGAAATTAACGCCGGGCAAAACACCCTTAACGTCAGCGACACGCTGTTCAACGCCGGGCTGATTGACGGCGGCTATACGCGGATTAACGCCGGAACCCTCACCAACAGCGGCAGCGGGCGCATCTACGGCAACGCGATTGGCGTCAATGCCCTCACCTTCAATAACCTGGCGGAAAACGGCACGGCGGCGACCCTCGCCGGGCGCGAGCGCGTCGACCTTGGCGTGCAGACGCTGAACAACCGCGATCACGGGCTGATCTACAGCGGCGGCGATCTGCTGATTGGCGGCGCGCTGGCGGATAACGGCGCGGCCAACGGCCAGGCGGGAACCATCAACAACCACAGCGCGACGATTGAGTCCGCGGGTGATATGACCCTCGCCGCCGGGCAGATCAACAACATCAACGATCGCTTCACCACCGGGGTGGTGACCGTTTCTCAGGAGCAGGTGACCGAATATCAGCACACCGGCTCCCCCAACCGCTGGAACGCCACGGACGATGGCGTGTTTGTCGACCGCAACTCCGCCGACGGTCTGCGCAATCTGAACACCCCGGACGACACCGGGAGTAACAACGATAACTTCAACCAGTTCGATTATACCCGCACGGTGGAAGAGACGCGGATCCTCGAATCCGACCCAGCGAAGATCCTCGCCGGCGGCAATATGACCCTCACCGGCGACCGCCTGTTGAACGATAAAAGTCAGGTCATCGCCGGCGGCACCCTGGCGATAGCCGGTCTGCAGGAGGTGAAAAACGACGATGTGGCGGGCGAACGGCGGACCACCGACGTTGGTAGCGCCACCCATTACTACCGCATTCGCCACAAAGGGGGCGATGAGCAGGGCCGCGACCGTACCGCCTATACGCCGCCGAGCGAAATTCAGAGCATCTCCCTGAAGCCGGGGCAGCTGATCAGCGGCGGTAGCATCGAGGGCACGCCGCTCACCATTGACCCGCTGACCCCGCAGGGCACGGCGGCGGCTATCGGCGTCGCGGGCGCCGTCGCCGGGCAGCACACCGTCTCGCCTGGCGAGCCGGTCACGCCGCCGGCGGGCCAGCAGTTTGAGGTGACGCCCGCGGAAGGGGCGATTCGCATCGTCGGCCCGAATACCACCCTGCCGGATAACAGCCTGTTTACGGTCAATCCCGCCAGCGACGTACCGTATCTGGTGGAGACCGATCCGCGCTTCACCAACCAGAAGCAGTGGCTCGGCAGCGACTACATGCAGCACGCGTTAGCCGGTGACGGCGACACGACGCTGAAACGGCTGGGCGACGGCTACTATGAGCAGCGGCTGATCCGCGAGCAGGTGGTTGCCCTGACCGGCCAGCGCTACCTTGACGGCTACACCAGCGACGAACAGCAGTTTAAGGCGTTGATGGATCAAGGGATTACCTTCGGCAAACAGTATGCCCTGAAGAGCGGCGTGGCACTGACCCCCGAGCAGATGGCGCTGCTGACCGGCGACATCGTCTGGCTGGTGAACACCACTGTGAAGATGCCGGACGGCTCACAGCAGACCGTGCTGGTGCCGCAGGTCTACGCCAAAGTCAAACCCGGCGACATCGACGGCTCCGGCGCGCTGATCGCCGGGAATAACGTCAACATTAAACTCGACGGCGACCTCTTCAACAGCGGCACCCTCAACGGCCGCCGCGTCCTGCAGCTTGACGCCGACACTATCACCAACCGGGCGGGCACCCTGAGCGGCGACGACGTGCGCCTGAACGCCCGCAACGACATCAATAACATCGGCGGCATCATCCAGGGCGGCAGCAGCCTGCAGGCGGTGGCCGGGCGGGACATCAACGCCACCACCACCCTCGCCGACGCCCAGAGCGTCAGCGGCGAGAACCGCTTCAGCCGCACCACTATCGACAGCGTCTCCGGCATCTATGTCCAGGGCGACGACGGCAGGCTGACCCTGCACTCCGGGCGCGATATCACTCTCAGCGGCGCCCAGGTGGTCGCCAGCGGCGAACGCGGCGAGGTGCAGCTGGTCGCCGGGCGCGATATCCGGCTCAACGACGTCACCACCGCCTGGCAGGATAATCTGGTGTGGGATACCGACAACGCCCTCAGCCAGAGCCAGAGCCGCAGCACCGGCAGCGAGGTGACCGGCAAAGGCAACGTCACGCTGAGCGCCGGGCACGACCTCAGCGCCCGCGGCGCCCTCCTCTCTTCCGGCGCGGCGCTGAATCTCGGCGCAGGCAATGACCTCACTCTGGAGGCGGGCGAAAACAGCCAGACGCTGGACGAACGCCACAAGGTCACCGGCAGCAGCGGCTGGCTGTCCAAAACCACCACCCGCACCGAGGACAGCGTGTCGCGGCAGACGGCCCGGGGCAGCGAGCTCAACGGCGACAGCGTCAGCCTCAGCGCCGGGCACGATCTCACCCTGCGCGGCAGCAGCGTGGCCGGCAGCGGCGACGTGGCCCTGCTGGCGGGCAACGATCTGCTGATCGGGACTCAGAATGAGTACAGCAGCGAACTGCACCTGAAGCAGGAGAAAAAATCGGGGCTGATGAGCTCCGGCGGGATCGGTTTCAGCTACGGCACCCAGAGCGTGAAAACCACCGACACCGGCGCGGACGCCACACAGGCGGGCAGCACCGTCGGCAGCGTCAACGGCGACCTGACCCTGCGCGCGGGCGAAAACCTGACGGTCACCGGCTCGGATCTGATCGCCGGCCGGGACATGGCCCTCAGCGGCAAAAACGTCGCCATCACCGCCGCCGAAAACCAGAGCCGGCAGACCCACGAGGTGGAGCAGAAAACCTCCGGCCTGACCCTCGCCCTCTCCGGCGCGGCCGGCAGCGCCCTCAACAGCGTGGTGCAGGCCACCCAGGACGCCAGGTCCGCCGGCAGCAGCCGGTTGCAGGCCCTGCAGGGCGTGAAAGCAGCGCTCTCCGGCGTGCAGGCCAGCCAGGCCGCGCGTCTGGATGCGGCGCAGGGCAACGATCCGGCCAACAACAATACCGTTGGCGTCAGTCTCTCTTACGGCAGCCAGTCGTCGAAATCGACCCAGCGCAGCGAGCAGACCACCGCCCAGGGCAGCAGCCTGACGGCGGGACGCGACCTCAGCATCACCGCCCGCGAAGGCGACCTGAACGCGGTCGGCAGCCAGCTGAAGGCCGGTAACGACGTGGCGCTGTCGGCCAGCCGCGATATCAACCTGGTCTCTGCTGAAAACACTTCGCTGCTGGAAGGCAAAAACGACAGCCACGGCGGCACGGTCGGCGTCGGGATTGGCGTGGGCTCCGGCGGCTGGGGGATCAGCGTCTCCGCCAGCGCCAACAAGGGCAAAGGCAGCGAAAGCGGCAACGGTACCACCCACAGCGAAACCACCGTCGATGCCGGTAACCGGCTCACCCTCAACAGCGGGCGCGACACCACCCTCACAGGCGCCCAGGTCAGCGGGGACACGGTTATCGCCGATATCGGTCGCAACCTGACGCTCACCTCGGAGCAGGACAGCGACCGCTACGACTCAAAACAGCAGAACGCCAGCGCCGGAGGCAGCTTCACCTTTGGCTCGATGTCCGGCTCCGCCAGCGTCAACCTCAGCAAGGACAAGATGCACAGCAACTACGACTCGGTGGTGGAGCAGACCGGCATCTTTGCCGGCAAAGGCGGGTATGACATCACCGTGGGCGAGCATACGCAGCTGAATGGCGCGGTGATTGGCTCGACGGCGACGGCGGACAAGAACCGCCTCGACACCGGCACGCTGGGCTGGGGCGATATCGACAACCGCGCCGATTTTAAAACTGAGCACCAGAGCGTCGGCTTCAGCAGCGGCGGCAGTATCGGCAGCCAGTTTGCCGGGAACATGGCCAACGGCCTGCTGACCGGCGGGAACAACGAAGGCCATGACAGCAGCACCACCCACGCGGCAATCAGTGAGGGTGACATCATCGTACGGGATAAGGACAGGCAACAGCAGGACGTGGCGAACCTCAGCCGTGACGTGGAGCACGCCAACCAGACCCTGTCGCCGATCTTCGATAAAGAGAAAGAGCAGCAGCGCCTGCAGCAGACCCAGCTGATTGGCGAGATTGGCAACCAGGTGGCGGATATTGCGCGCACCGAGGGACAGATTAGCGCCATCAACGCTGGCAAGGCGGAGCTGGCGAAGAAAGGGATCACCGAGCCGGAGAAAGGCGCCAACAAGGAGGCCTGGGAACGATATAATGCTCAGCTGGCCGCCACCGACGGCTATAAGGCGGCGCAGCAACAATGGGGCACCGGCAGCAGCGTCCAGCAGGCGATTCAGGCGGCGACCGCCGCCGTGCAGGGCCTGGCGGGCAGCGACCTGAAGGCGGCTCTGACTGGTGGTGCCGCGCCGTATGTGGCGGAGGTTATCGGCCACTACAGCAATCTGGACGATGCGGGCAAGGTCGCCGCGCATGCGGTGGTCAACGCCGCCCTTGCCGCCGCGCAGAACCAGAGCGCCCTCGCCGGTGCCGCTGGCGCAGCCACGGCGGAAATCGTCGGCATCATCGCCACGCAGATGTACGGTAAACCGGTCAGCGAGCTGGACGAAACGCAGAAGCAGACCGTCTCGACGCTGGCAACCCTGGCGGCAGGACTGGCCGGTGGGTTGGCTGGTGACAGCAGCGCCTCTGCGGTTTCCGGGGCGCAGGCCGGGAAGACGACGGTGGAGAATAACTTATTTGGCGGTAATGAAGAGTCACAGGCTGAGTGGATACGCCAGCACGGAATAGATATGGCGAGCTGTAGCACTGCACCATCCTCAGCGAGCTGTCAGAAGGCGATAAACGAACGTGATGCCGTAGGGCTGGCACTGGCTACGGGTAGCGCAGCACTGCTACCGGGTGGTGCTCAGGCAATGTGGGGACTGGGTGCAGGTGCGAATGCAGGTATCAGTTATCTGGCGGATGGTACAATAGACCCGGCAAATGCTGCTATTGCTGGCTGGGTGAATGTTATCAGTATGGGTAATGGCCTGACAGGTACAATTGGCTGGAATGCTGCAGGTGGTGCGTTTGGAAACTGGATTGATGATAAAAATCCTCTAACTGGAGCAATAACAAATGGTGTCGGTGCAGGTTTTGGTTACGGTATAGGTAAGGGAATTTCTTGGGGAACAGAGAAAGTTACCAATACTGTTGGAAAATGGGTAACTGATGGATGGGATCCGAAATATGACTCTACATGGATAAAATATGCTGAAGTTAACCGTAATGCCATTATTCGAGAAGGAATGAAGCCGAGTAATGTTCCTGGTTCTGCTGGTGATGTAGGTGCATCTGTAAGTTCTGAAATCGGCGGTAAAGCAACAGAAAAAACACTTGGAGGTGATAAAAAATGAAGTATTTCCACCGAGTGCTAATTGGTCATGTGATCATATCAGCTTGTATTTTCTTGTTCAGTATTATAGGGGTTATTATTGTTGCACTTATGACTAAAACTACATTTGTGATTTTTGCATGGTTGCTCAATGGTAGCTTCGATTTATCTTGGAGGGAGATTTTACATAGCATGAAAATTGGAGGTATAGGTGGAGGGATACTCGGTATTGGTATCGTTCTGCTTCGCCTCTTCAAAATAAAAGGATTTTAAATTTTTAAGCAACCCCACTACTACCTGGGGTTGCTTTTATTGCACAGAATAACTCGCTGAGTTTACCTATGGATCTGAATGATATTGGTTTACTTGCAGCCAGCACAATCCAGAACAGTGCTTCACCGAATGAACTTACGGCGGTGCTAGTTAAAAACTCGCAGAGTCAGATACCTTGAAGGGTAGTTAAAGAGGGTACGGCAGAAGTAGTTGGTACTGTTGGTGGTTATACAGCCAGTGATACTGAAAAAAATGCTCTTGATAAAGCGGATCATAAAGATGAAAAAATAATGGTGGTACATCGGCAATGGGTTATGGTGTATGAAAGGTTATTCAAGGGCCACTTGAGAAAGTAATTAATCCTAACTGAAAAAACTGGGAATGGACTGATGTTGGCATGGGGATCAGCAAGCCTCTACCACTAAACCCAACGTCTGGAATTGCTGGAAATATAGGCTCTTCAATTGGTTACGAAGAATCAGGAGCTATAATTCAAGATCAGATAAAAAACCAACAAGAGAAGAAAAAATGAAGTATCAATCCCTCCTTCAGCGTTTTTTAATGACGGTACTGATATGGTTTTTCGCTATATTTATCATGGCATTAGTAATATTTTTCTCCATCAAAGTATTTGCATTTTATTGGATCGGTGGTGATTTTTTATTCTCTTATGTTGATATTGTTAGAGCATTAAAAATAGCTGTGTATTGCTCTCTGCTATGTAGCTTAGTGAGCTGGATCTTATATCGAAATAATAAAAAAAATAATAGATAAGAGGATGAATCCCGCCCTTTACCGGCGGGATTTTACTTTATACGCCTGCCAGTTAACGTCTTGACACTGGCAACGCTGGCGGCGGGGCTGGCTGGTGGCAGCAGCACCTCTGGTTTCGGCGCACAGGCCGGGAAGACGACGGTGGAGAATAATTATCTGAGCGAGAAAGAGTCTCGCCAGCTTGATAAAGAAATGCAGAACTGCAAGGCCTCCGGCGGTGACTGCAATAAAGTCGTTGAGAAATACATCGATATCAGTAATAAAAACAGTAAGGAACTGGTTGAAGCCTGTACTGGCGGTGGTGTTGCTTGCGTAACATGGGAAGAACTGATCCACGCTGATACCAACGTTGCCCTTGACGCTAATAAGCATCAGATAAGGCTGAGTGAGAAACTGAAAGATCCCGATGCGGCTGCGATAATGAAATATCTCAACGGCACAGATCTTAAATTCCTGAAAGATAATATAACGACTGGTGACCGGGTAATGGATGTGATAATGACCCCAACTTCCTGGCCAGTAGCTGTAATGGGCGGGAAGGCGATTATAACTAATGCCGTAAATAACACCAAAGAGCAACTTATTGCAGTAGGTGTGGGTGCTGGATTGGGGGCTGGTATTCAATATGGTACAACAGGTGAAGTAAAACTGTCTGACGTGATTGGATCAGTCATCGTTGGGGGGATTACAGCGGGTAAAGGGTATAACCCAACGATGGCATGGAACGCAGCAGGTGGTTATTATCAAGCTGAAATTAGCGGTGACAATCCGTTTATGGCGGCATTATTGAGTAAAGCCGGCGCTTCCGCCGGTTATGCTGCGGGCAACGTAATCAAAGTACCGTTTGATAAAAAACTAAATCCAATATCAAAGCAGTACGAATGGGTTCCAACAGGTGTCTGGACAATAACGAAACCAACACCACAACATCCGCTACCATCAATAGTAGGTAATATTGGTGATTCTGCTGTATCTGGTATGGTTCAGGATAAATTGAACGATGGTGGAAACAAGTGATAAAAAATAGTACTAAATCATTACTTAACCTTTTATGTTTATGCTGTTCGATGAGCCTGGCATTGTTCATTTTGACAATGTTTGGGCGTTTATTAGGTGCCTGGTTAGTTTGGGATATGAATGATAATTTTCCATTCTCAGTAGATGATTTTCTTGTATGCTTCAAACTTACCTGGATGGGGATACCTGCCGGGTTTATTTTTTGGTATTTTTACTATCGTTAAATTTTTCATGAATCCCAGTCATTAAGGCTGGGAATTTATTTCGGTATACCACTCAGTTATCGCCTGACATTCAAATTTTGCTGAAAACTTTTATCAAATCCGTAGCCCCGCGGCCAGCGGGCATTTATCGGATGAAACCAGTCTCGTAATAGCTCACTCTCTCATGCCGGTATTGTGGCAGAATTACAAGGGAAAAGTACAGTAGCCGCCACTGCGGATGTCGCCACAGCAGCTATCGGAACGTCCGTCATCGCTAAAGCCATCGATGGCCCGGATGATTCCAGCAAACTCAGCAAAATACAAAAGCAAACAGTGTCTTCGATAAGTGCGCTGACAAGCGGTCTGGCCGGGGGAGACGCAAGATTATTCATAAAGGCACACTGTTTTTCTGCCAGCAGTAGTGGCATTGATGGTATGTATCCCCTGCCCTCCGCAAGAACGGCAGGCAGTCGAACACCACCTCCCATCCCCTGGACACCGTGGTGAGTCAGATGGTTCAGGCAGCGAAGTGAACTGCAACACTAAAGGGCAGCTATGAGCGAACAGCAGACGTTGTGCTCGTGATCAAGTGTAGATTTTGTTTGAAATCAGTGAAAATATATGAGGTACTGGAGTGGTTGATTGAGTTTAAACTAGTCAAGATTAAAATAAATAATTACAGGTGTGTGGTATGTCAGAAAATAAATATCAGTATGTTACCCCCGAATTAGATGCTGACTATGATTCTGTTTTTATTCTGGATTTTTTACCTGAGGCTGATAGAAATAAATATAAAATAACGGAGAAATTGAAACAGACGCTCGATAATGAGTCACTACCTGTTGCATTGGCCTTCCCAAATAATAGAGACGAATTAATATCTTCTTTTAATCAAATGCGGGACTGGACAAAAGAAGGAACGAAATACTTTTTGCAATTCGTTGGGCATGGATGCGAAGATGGAATTAAAGTTGGAAGTGAAATTGTAGCATGGGAAGATCTTGCCGAGCATCTTGAAGAAGTGAATGCTCTTAGTAATAATACCTTACTGTTAAATATGAGTACTTGCAAAGGTATAAATGCTGTAAAAGTAACTGCATCTGATGGGGACTATCCTTTTTTCGGCGTTATTGGTGCAACTGAAAACCTTCTTGTTACACATGCAATACAAATAAATGAGAAGCTTTATAAAAAAATGATGGAGGGAAAGTCACTTCAAAATATAATACCAGAAATAAACGCAGAATTAACTAAAGAAATCCTTTTTATATTCTCTGCAGAAGGTTTTAGAATGCTCAATAAATAATTCATAAACGACTCTTGAATTAGATGGTTTATATGATGATTACTGAGGTTGACCTTCTTTTGAAAATTGCTTAAGGGGTGGGAAATGGATGTCAAAGAACTTAGAGAGATTATCATCCAGCGTAATAGTCTTCAAAATACTGATAAAGTCTATACGTTTTATTATGATGAAACTAATAATATCAGAAAGCTATATTTAAAAGGTTCTGGCTTTAATGTTAACAAGACTGATAATTTCATTCTTGCTGGGATATTACACGAAGGGTTAAGCAGCGGTAGTGATTTTTCAAATCTATTTCAAATGCTTAATATTCAAAAAAGTGCCCATGAGTTAAAACTCAAGCATATTGCAAAGGGGGGGTTTTTGGATATGCTTAAGTCTGATAAGCTTTTAATTATTCTAAACTGGCTCATCGAAAACAAATTCTATATCCATTATTTTAATCTTAATATTACATACTGGTCCGTTATTGACATAATTGATTCTATTATTGGTGAGTTACATCATCCGTTTTATCGAATGAATCACATGGTACTTAAGAGTGATTTTTATGAGCTTGCCAATAGCAATTCTGATGTTTTCCTGAATACTCTGCATGAATTTAACTACCCAGATATTCCAGAAGAAAAAGTTCATGGATTTTGTCTATGGCTAATTGATTTTACAAGCATGCACAGTTCTATGTTGTCGGATTTTAGAGCAAATATACTCGAAAATTTGGTTAAAGAATCTCTGAGAATCGAAAAACTACCGTTCATATCTGGATTTCATGGTCGAGAACTGATCGGTAGCTTTATGGTATTTTATTTAAGAAACTTATATCTATTTAAAAATTCCATTCACATATTTGATGAAGAGAAAAACATTCAGGATGAAATTAAAGATTTCCCGTTAACTGAAAATGGTATACCAATTAAGAATCATGAATTTGTTAAATCCCACAACTCAGAAGCTGTTCAATTGTCTGATGTTATCGCAGGTTTTTTGGGTAAGTATTTTTCTTACTTAAAAGATGTAAATGATGATCAATTAGTGCTTGATAAGGCAAACTTAACTAGCATGCAAATTAAGACACTTTCTGCATTAAAACACATTATTGATGTTTCTGATGATGTTAGCAGAGGATTTTTTAATGTAGTTAGTAGTGAAGGAGAGCAACGAAGAAATAATCTGTTTTTACATGGTGTAAAATTGTAAAGGTTAAAGTCTACTTTTGGCACGGAGGGGACCAACCAACTGGTCCTCAGGTCCAATATGAGCAAAAAGCGGACGATAATAGGAGTAAGTCACAATATCATAACTAATTGATTTTAAATTTGTTACATTTAATTCACTTTGCTAGACACCACCAAAAGTACACTCATATTTTTTTGACTATATTCTGTCCTGAAAATAAATTCCTAATCAAGTGACACCACAACAGTGCGAAATTTAGATTCAAAACTAAAATTTCCGTTCTATTCTGTAGCAACGAGCCTTTAACCTATGCTCATGTTTTTTATACTAATTACTGCATTTAGCTCGTCGCTTATTAATAAGATCAATTCAAAATGAATGGAATATCTTTTCGAAGTTTATGCGAAAGCTCATGTTCTGGATAATACTCTACTGCTAGTTTCCAAACACGACTTGCCTCATCATAATTTCGCGAATTCCAGTAAAGGCCTCCAAGATTGAACAATGCCAATTCGTTTTTCTCATTTATTGATAAGCATTTTTCATAAGAATCGATTGCCTCTTGAATATATCCTTGAAATTCGTAGGCTACAGCTACTTGGAACCAGCTAAAATCATCCGGTTGGATTTTTTCAGCTTGTTCAACCAGAATAGGCAAGCTTTCATTGAAGCGACCTAGATGATTCAGAGCAACTCCGAGACAATATCCATATTCTCCCCCAGCAATTTCATAAGCTTTACGGAAATGCATCTCTGCATCTTCCCACTCGTCTTCATCCTGTGCCCAATGACCTATACGATCCCACAGGAAAGCACTATCTTCATTGTTAACATTACTTATTCGTAGTTCAAATTCTCTCTTAAAATCTTGGTACGAATACTTTGTTAAATTATCATTTGCTCTTAAGTAATTTTTCACCAAAAGAATTTCTCTAGATGCATCAGGGTGATTCTGATACATTTCTAAAAAACGCGTCCAAAAAGGCAAGCTTAGCTTGGCGGAAGCAGTCGAAGTTCGGCAGAACGTTGCAACTAGCATTAAGCACCATTTCCATAAGCCATCTTTATTATCATTTCGAGTTAATAGATTATTAATCTCTCTATATGCTGAACGATAATCACCCAAATTGAAAAGAGTATTTATTCTCCATTTTTCAGCATAGATGAGTTTATGCGGATGATTCCCTGGGAAAAGTACCCTATCTAAATATTCTAACGCCAATTCATACTCCCCCCTGCGATTATGAATTACGCCCACAGCTAAGTTAGCCTCACTTAAGTTTGGTTCTAACTCAAGTGCCTTTTTATAGCATTCATATGCTTCATGTTCATTCCCAAGCTTTGAGTAACTACTACCCATATTTTTGTAGCATTGCGCAACTAATTTCTCTGCCTCTATTATATGTTCAAGAGCAGTCTTGTACTCTTGAATAGCTTCTCTATCCATGTCAAGAGCCGCAAATCCATTACCTATTGAATAGTATAAACTTCCCTTGGTTATTTTACCCTCTTCCAACCTATCTCTGAGATACTGTATACCATTCAAAACCCTTTCTTCATTCCCATTAACTCTGTCCATAGCTTTATTTATTTCCGACATATATGGAATTATCATCGCCGGGTGGTCAGACCCCAAAATAGCTAAAAATTCATCAAAATTATCACTTATCACATCATCATGATTATTTTCATATAATGAATTAAGCAATTCATGAACTATTTTTTTATCTTCTGGTATATGTATCTTCGGTATAGCTTTATTAATTATTTCGCTAACATTTGAAACATGCTTTGTTATCACATCAATTCTAGCGTTGCGGTTATTTATGGCATTAAATCTAGCCACCTCTGCAATTTCATGCAAGCGAGAATCGGAAATACCCTCAGTAAATTTAATAGTAAGTGTCTCTTGCTCAATCCATTGCTTTTCAGACTGTTCGTAGTTTCGAACTACGCTTTCAGCAAATTTTATTTTTAGACTATTACTTGGAGCATGAAAACATACATAAAATGAATAGGGATGCATTAATAGATAATTCAAGTTTGCTCTATTAACTGATATGCTAATCGAACCATCACTATTTAAATTTTGCTCGGTACCTTTTAGTTGAACAAATAATCTAATGTTAGTTGCCTGACCATCTATAGTTATTTCGAGTTGATAATCTACGCCGTAATCATTTATATCCTGACTTTGAATAAAAAAATCATTTGAATCTCTAAGGAAATTTTCAAAAGCTGATATTGCAAGTCTTTCAATCCGATGGTTTCTATCTCTTTTGGGTAAATCATTCAAATGCTGCATTTTCTGTCCCTGTATACTGTGTGCTGAGATATCATCCCTTATTAAACTCGATCTCAGTATTTTGGCAACTGTTCGAAGCATCTTTAACTTAGGGCGGGTACACTCAAGAATCTCCGATGGCGCTGGTAGGGGGCTACAACTTTTGACAACTCACTACCATCACGAACTAGCTGGCTGACGCCGCGTTAATTGGTACATGATGATGTCAGCTTTGTCCGCTTATGGCACAGAGCAGACCATCAGATTCGTCTCTGTTCAGTTCATCAACTTTATCAGTCTTAACTCCCTTCCCGTCCGACAGCACCTCCGCCCTTCTCTTATTACATGAAAACCTAACTAACACATTAATAAATAATAAAAATACTACAGAATTAAGAGGTCATTTTTCGTTAAACTCCCTGTGGGACAGATCTGCGGATCAGGGTGAGCGGTAGCCTTGTCTGCTGTCACTCAACGATATGTCGTTTATCAGCGTTCACCAACTACAGCGAAACGGCTGGGAGACGGCTACTACGAGCAGCGACTGATCCGCAAGGTGGAGCAGACCGGCATCTTTGCCGGCAAAGGCGGGTATGACATCACCGTGAGCGAGCATACCCAGCTGGATGGCGCGGTGATTGACTCGACGGCGACGGCGGACAAGAACCGCCTCGACACCGGCACGCTGGGCTGGGGCGATATCGACAACCGCGCCGATTTTAAAACCGAACACCAGAGCGTCGGCTTCAGCAGCGGCGGCAGCATCGGCAGCCAGTTCGCCGGCAACATGGCCAACGGCCTGCTGACCGGCGGGAACAACGAAGGACATGACAGCAGCACCACGCGTGCGGCGGTCAGCGATGGCGACATCATCGTACGGGATAAGGACAGGCAACAGCAGGACGTGGCGAACCTCAGCCGCGACGTGGAGCACGCCAACCAGACCCTGTCACTAATCTTCGATAAAGAGAAGGAGCAGCAGCGCCTGCAGCAGAGGCAACCAGGTGGCGGATATTGCGCGGACACAGGGGGAAATAAACGGACTGGAAAAAGCGAAAGCGGCACTCGGCCCACTGAAGGAAAATGCGACGGAGAAAGAGCGCACCGCGTATACCGACGCGCTGCGTAACAGCGATGTCTATAAAGCGGAAATGGCAAAATACGGTACCGGCAGTGCGGTCCAGCAGGGGTTACAGGCTGCAACAGCTGCCATTCAGGGACTGTCCGGGGGCGATATAGCGAAGGCCATTGCCGGAGGCGCAGCACCATATATTGCGGAAGTCATTAAGCAGACCGCGCCGGATGAAGCCAGCCGCATCATGGCTCATGCAGCGGTGGCGGGCGTGATAGCCGCCGTTCAGGGTAATTCCGCGGCGGCAGGAGCTGCGGGAGCAGCCACCATCGCGCTGATGGGTGAAGCCATCAAGATAACCCTGTATGGTGATATACCGGTCAACCAGTTAAGCGAAGATCAGAAACAGACGCTGGGCACGCTGGCGGCAGGTCTGGCTGGTGGTCTGGCGAGTGACAGTTCAGCCGGTGCAATGGCCGGAGCACAGGCAGGACAGAACGAAATCAGTAATAATATGGCCAGCATCGGTATGCTCCAGCAGATGATGGCGCAGGAAACACTGAATGCAGCCGCTATGGCAGAAGCTGGTAAAGGGACGGCGAACGATCAGGCCGCTCTTGCGCTGACGAAGAAAGTGAAAGAAGGACTGAGCGCAAGTTGTCTGGCGAATGATGTGTGCGTTCTAATGGCTGTGGTTGCGGCACAGAGTCAACAGCATGCTGACAGCTCAGGAAGCAGAACTGAAACTCTGCCGGTGCACGATGACCTGACCGGTGGAAAACTGGTTAACCCGATTCAGGATGAGAATAAGGGAACGTCGCTTATCACGCCGGATCAGTCTGATAGTAATAGCTCAATTATTACTATATCTCCTGAAACTCAGCCAGGGAAAAAATGACGGAATATTTATCAACCCTAGGCCAGTTGAAAGCACTGGTACTAGCTACATCTCTGAATCATCCAACAAAAATACCTCTATCAGTGCTGGTAATTTCTTTAAGGGCACGACATACACAGATAAAGTCAAACAGTAAGCCTCTTCTGGAGACTTTCATTCATTCCCGGAATCAGTAGATGGTCATGCCCATCAAGGAATGATATCGATAATTACAGGAGGTGATGGTGTGGAGCGTCTGAAGTTAGAAATATCTGGTAGTTATCGCGGGAGAGAAGGTATATTTGAATATATTCGCGAACCAAATGGCACTATCAATCATCGGCTTTTTGTTCCCAAAAAATAAATGGTTAACATAATGATTAATAAAATATTAGAGTTGTATGCACGCTGTGGAAAAAGCCTTTTAGATAATGGGCTTAATGATGCAGCACTACCAATGTCTGCCGCAAATGAGATCCTGGATTTGTTCACAGAGGCTAACTGGACAGTACTGGGAGGAGATGTTTATCAATATGAAAACAATGAGATGCGTAATTTTTATGCGGACTGGCATTGTAATTTAACTACTTCCGGCGAAAGTTGCGATTATGCTAGAGAACACCTAGGAAAATTAAGAGGTGATAATATCTATGTTTCTTTTACAATAAAAAACTGAAGGAGCTGAGGTCGTTTTTTAATCGCAATCAACCTGGTCTCTGCTGAAAACACTTTGCTGCTGGAAGGCAAAAACGACAGCCACGGCGGCACGGTCGGCGTCGGGATTGGTGTGGGCTCCGGCGGCTGGGGGATCAGCGTCTCCGCCAGCGCCAACAAGGGCAAAGGCAGCGAAAGCGGCAACGGCACCACCCACAGCGAAACTACCGTCGATGCCGGTAACCGGCTCACCCTCAACAGCGGGCGCGACACCACCCTCACCGGCGCCCAGGTCAGCGGGGATAAAGTGGTGATGGACGTGGGTCGCAACCTCACCCTCACCTCCGAACAGGACAGCGACCGCTACGACTCAAAACAGCAGAACGCCAGCGCCGGGGGCAGCTTCACCTTTGGCTCGATGTCCGGCTCCGCCAGCGTCAACCTCAGCAAGGACAAGATGCACAGCAACTACGATTCGGTGGTGGAGCAGACCGGCATCTTTGCCGGCAAAGGCGGGTATGACATCACCGTGGGTGAACATACCCAGCTGAATGGCGCAGTGAGTGGCAGCACTGCCACCGCAGATAACAACCGCCTCGACACCGGCACACTGGGCTGGGGCGATATCGACAACCGGGCCGATTTTAAAACCGAACACCAGAGCGTCGGCTTCAGCAGCGGCGGCAGCATCGGCAGCCAGTTCGCCGGCAACATGGCCAACGGCCTGCTGACCGGCGGGAACAACGAAGGACATGACAGCACCACCACCCACGCGGCAATCAGTGAGGGTGACATCATCGTACGGGATAAGGACAGGCAACAGCAGGACGTGGCGAACCTCAGCCGCGACGTGGAGCACGCCAACCAGACCCTGTCGCCGATCTTCGATAAAGAGAAAGAGCAGCAGCGCCTGCAGCAGACCCAGCTGATTGGCGAAATTGGCAACCAGGTGGCGGATATTGCGCGCACCGAGGGACAGATTAGCGCCATCAACGCTGGCAAGGCCGAGCTGTCGGCCCGAGGCGTGAACGAGCCGGAGAAAGGCGCCAGCAAGGAGGAACGATATAATGCTCAGCTGGCCGCCACCGATGGCTATAGTCACCGTAGGAAATAATGGGTATATCGTGGGAGCCAATTTACGAGGTTCAGTAAAATGAAAAAAATAAAATTAATGGCTGATTATCAGTGTCATCCATTGTGGGGGGTAACTCCTGAAGAACTTGGTGATATATCGCCTGAAAAATTGCCAATATCTTCAGGATTAAAAAGTAGTCTTGAGGAGTGGGCTAAGCGATATGATGCCATTCTCAATATCGATGATCCTGCATCATCGGGTTTTAAAAATAAGGAAGAAGAAAAGTTGTTTATTGACGATGGCTATAAATTAGCCCAACGTCTTCGTGAAGAACTAGGGAATGAATACGAAATCATTTATCAGTCTTGAATGATAAAATCCCGGCCACTGAGCCGGGATTTTTCTTTAAGGGTCAATCATGGCTTCGCTTCAGGCAATCATAGCGGGGCTTCTCCCGCCGGATGACCGGCAGATCACCGGTATCGTTAAGCGCACCGGGGAACGTCTTGATCCACAAGTCCATTTTCTTCTTGCTGAAATGAGCCGCGCTTAACCCTTCGGCACAACCGAACAGCTCCCGGCTGTTCTGGGCGGTGATCACAATGCAATCTGGCATCACTCTGATTTTTATCGGCATACCCGGCGTAAATCCGGCCTGCGAAAGCCAGTCACCCTGGAGCGGAATATAGTCATGCAGCATACGGTCGTAAAATTCCGTGCGGTTAAGCGGCTGTGGCGACTCCATTGTGGATTTATTCTGCGAGTGCTTAACTGATTTTTTACGTAGCAGCTCGCAATTTTCGCTACTAGTTTCTGATTCATCAGATTCTATTTTGGCAATAGCACTTTCTGGCTTAAAATTCTGCTCAGCCATATTCAACTCCCGTTTAGTTGTCTGTGGTTAGCGGTGTGGAGGTGCTGGTAACACTTTCATACCGCGCTCTTTAATAACCTTCCTGTTTATTCCATCCTTCCGTTATAGCAGGTGAAAATTTTATCTGACTTCATTATATCGTACTGAATAAAAACACAGTATATATTGCGTAGACATTGTTGATTATTGCTAAGTGGATTCAGGAAATAATATAATTTCATGTAATGTTGCATTATTAATAAGAGCATACAATTCTTCTGCCATCAGTAGCGGCATTGATGGTATCTATCCCCTGCCCTCCGTCAAGAACGGCGGACTGTCGAACGCCTCCCCCCATCCCCTGGATACTGTGGCTAGTCAGATGTATAGGCAACGAGGTGAACGGCAACCTAAAGGGCAGCTATGAGCGAAAAGCGAACATTGCATCGAAAGCCCTGCTAACTTTGTCAGGGCATGCCTTTATTTTTAAGTCATTAAAGGCATGGACCCCGCATTCCAGATTATTGCCGTATTCCTTCTAAGTCAGGGCTTACGAGATCAAGTCGCGAAAGCCATCAAATCGGCCTCACTGTTTTTTATAATCATGCCATTACGCAGCTAGTCCGCTACAAAGAGAAGCTGTATAGATTTTACTTACTGGCTGCCAGCACCTTCTCAAGGGCTGACGTTGCACGTTGAGCGACGACCGGACAGGCCGAATTTTCAAGGGCGACGATCACCCCTCTTAATTGCGTTTCAGTCAAACCAATGTTTAAAGAAATGTTGAAATGGGACATTAGCTGCGGCTCAACGCCTTCCAGGCCTGCAAGTGCGCCAAGGGTGGCAATCTCACGATCTTCATAACTGAGGTTGTCACGTCCAAAAATGTCACCAAACAGATGTTCTTTCAGGTACGTATCAATAGCAGGAGCAAAATCGAATACAGGCCCTTTGGCTGGCACACCTATCAGGTAGGTCTGCACAGATGTGCCCAGTTCAAGGAGGGATCGGCCAGCAGGCAGCGGGCTGGCTTCGGAACCTGCAATATCATTTATACCCTGTTCTTTTCGTTCATTCACAAGGGTCATAAAGGTTCCAAGTGCGTTAAGCGCACGTGGAAAACCAAGGTAAGCATAAAGCTGTACCAGTATTTCTTTTATGTCGTTAATAGTCAGGCCAGCATGGAGGCCTGCTTCCAGTGCGGCTCTCAGTTTATGATTATCGCCCAACGCAGTGAATGCAGAAATTGGAGCGATCGCCTGCTGGCGACTCGTCAGCTCTGTAACTTTCATAGAATGATCCCTTTGAGGCGGAGCAGTTTTCCGGCCTTTAATCAGCTAAGTTAATGTGTGATGGTCGCCTGCATCGCAGCGGTTTAGCGCTCACCCACTACCATGACAAAGGCGCATTTACGCACCTTTGTCATTACACTGGAAAATCATCAGTCAGGGATCTGGAAACCATAGGTTGCCAGATCCAGTGAGTCGGGATCCGGGCCGCCACGAACGCCTGTTTCAAGCGCATCAATAGCTTTAATTTCATTAGCCGTGAGCCTGAAATCAAACACGTCGAAGTTTTCGACAATTCGGTGGGGTTTTACAGATTTAGGAATGGCGGAATATCCGTGATCCAGATGCCATCGAAGAATAACCTGTGCCGGCGTCTTCGAATATTTTCTGGCAATGTCAGTGATTACCTTATCTTCGAAAGGATTTTTCTCCGCATTGTTGTAGGTATAAGACCCACCCAGTGGTGACCAGCATTGTGTGATAATGCCATAGTGGTCGTTAGCCGCACGCCATTCCGCCTGTGAATAATATGGATGAACCTGGATCTGATTCACCGCAGGAACAACACTGGTCTCTGTAATCAATCTGTCGAGTTCAGTGGGCGTGAGGTTGGATACACCAATGGCACGCACGCGCCCCTCGGCCAGCAGCTTTTCAGCCGCCTTATAGGCCTGAATGGTCTTTTCAAATTCTGATGCCAGAGGCTGATGAAGCAGCCAGAGGTCCAGTTGCTCAATGCCTAATTTATTCAGACTGACATCAAAGGCGCGAAGAGCAGAATCGTAGCCATAGTCGGAAATCCACAATTTAGTTTCAATAAAGATATCGTCGCGGTCTACGTCCGACCGACGGATCCCGGCGCCGACTTCACGTTCATTAAAATAGGCCGCAGCGGTATCGATAAGCCGATATCCGGTTTCCAGTGCCTTCTTCACCGCCTCGGTAGTTTCTTCAGGTTTGGCCTGATAAACACCCAATCCCAGAGCGGGCATTTTCACACCATTATTCAACGTAATATAAGGATTTATACCATTCATTTGAGTCCCTTTTTAGCGTTGTGGCTTAGAGGAAGCATACGTGATGCCATGAATAAGAAAGCGAGGGGTTACCCTTATCAGTCACTGACACGGGTAATGAGACTGACAGAAGGTCCGAATGTCAGCAGCGGTTGCAGGTATGACATAACTTCTGCAACATGCGGGTTTTCCGCATGGCTGGTTACTGCATCCTGGTTTACCCAGCCGTCAATAATATAAAACGTGTCGGGTTCATCGATTTTTTGATAAAAATCGTAATAAAGGCAACCGGCTTCAAGGCGTGCAGGCTCAACAAATTTCAGGACCAGCTCTTTAACGCGCTCACGATTTTCAGGTTCACATCGCAGTTCACAGATGATGTGGCGTTCTTCCGATTTTATTTTCTGCATCGTCATTTCCTCAGTTCTTACCGGCATAAACACGGGTCATACCGCCATCGACTATCAGGTCAATGCCACGGATGTAAGTACTCGAGTCTGATACCAGAAAAATCAACGCATCCGCGATATCTGCCGCGGTGCCCACGCGCCCGGCCGGTATTTCTGCGGAAACTCGCTCAGCATATGAGGCAATATCGTTGTCACTCATTTTCTGTTCGTTGCTGTAACCCTCGGTCGGGACTACACCGGGACTTATGGTATTGACCCGGATATCTCGCCCTTTTAGATCCGTGGTCCAGCTGCGAGCCAGTGAACGCACTGCCGCTTTGGTCGCGGCATAAACAGCAAATCCAGGTAACCCCATATCTGCAGTAATCGACGCATTCAGCACTACGGAGGAACCGTCACGAAGCACGTCCAGCATGCTCTGCATAGTGAGTACAACACCTTTAACATTTATGCTCAGTTCGCTGTCGATCTGTTCTTCGGTCAGTTCTTCGAGTGGCGTGGCGTGGCCACCACCCGCATTAGCGAACAAAATATCCAGATGCCCCTGTTCGGCTTTAATGGTGGCAGCCGCACGCAGCATGTCTTCTTTACTTGAGACATCCGCACATATAGCTCTGGCGGAGTTGCCCAGTTTGGTTACTGCCTCGTCCAGCACGTTCTGTCGGCGGCCAGTGATATAGACTGTTGCGCCGTGTTCAATCAGTCGCTTCGCTGCACCGAAACCCAGGCCGGTTGTTCCGCCGGTGACCAGTGCGATACGGCCTTTAAGAGATTGGGTCGTCATGATGATGTCCTCTGAGAATGAATACGGGGGAGGATACCGGCGACATGACGTCGCCGGTTAATGAAGCAAGGCTTAGCGGTTAATGGACTTCATCATTGCAGCGTTATAACGCTCGCCCTGGACGGGAACTTTTGCCAGCACATCTGCAATTTCCTGTAGGTCTGCGGCCGTGAGTTCAACTGCAGCCCCACCTACATTTTCTTCGAGACGGTGAAGTTTTGTGGTGCCGGGGATCGGAGCAATCCATGGTTTTTGAGCCAGCAACCAGGCTAAAGCAATCTGTGCCGGGGTTGCTTGTTTACGCTCAGCAACTTTACCGATCAGGGCGACAAGGTTATGGTTGGCCTGACGGGCTTCGTCAGCAAAACGCGGCAGATTATTTCGGACATCTCCTTCAGCAAAGGTGGTTGCACCATCAATCTTTCCTGTAAGAAAGCCTTTACCCAGCGGGCTGAAAGGAATGAAGCCGATACCCAGCTCTTCCAGCGTCGGGATAATGACGTCTTCAGGTTCACGGGTGAACATAGAGTATTCACTCTGCAGTGCGGACAGCGGCTGAACAGCATGTGCGTCACGAATAGCTTTTACGCCCGCCTCACACATCCCAAAATATTTCACCTTTCCTTCCTGAATCAGGTCGCGTACAGCTCCGGCGACATCTTCCATTGGCACGTTTGGATCCACACGATGCTGGTAAAAGAGATCGATGTAATCCGTTTTCAGCCGCTTAAGGGACTGTTCAACGACAGTACGAATACGCTCAGGACGACTGTCGAGTCCCGCCGCTGCATTACCCTCTTTGAAACCGAATTTTGTAGCGATAACGATCTGGTCACGGAACGGTGCCACAGCTTCCCCGACCATTTCTTCATTGATCTGACCATACGCTTCTGCAGTGTCGAACAGCGTTACGCCGCGCTCATAAGCTGCACGGATAAGTTTGATGGCTTCAGCTTTGTCTGTAGCAGGCCCGTAGCCAAAGGTCAGTCCCATACATCCCAGACCAATTGCCGATACTTCAAGGCCACTGTTACCTAATTGTCGCTTTTGCATAATGAGTCTCCTGTTTATGGATTGAACACCTCACAAGCACGGCTTGATTAGGTGGTGTTCATCTACTCTAAGGAATGACTGGTCATTACTGAAGTGGCATAATCAGATAACCGACATGAGTGGAACTAATAATGAATCATACGGATTTCAATCATCTTGCTGTTTTCATTACGGTAGCGCGTGAAAAAAGCTTCACGCGGGCCGCGGCGCACCTGGGCGTTTCACAATCAGCAATCAGTCATAGCATTCGAGGTCTGGAGGAAAGGCTGGGGATACGTCTTCTGACCCGGACAACCCGGGGGGCAGTGCCAACAGAGGCGGGAGAACGACTGCTTGCCAATCTTGCTCCCTACTATGATGGGATTGAGACCGAGCTTACCTCTTTGGGAGAGCTGCGCGAGAAGCCAGGAGGCATGATACGCATCACCGCTCATGACCATGCGGCAACCACTATACTCTGGCCAAAGCTTTCAACGTTATTGAGGGAGTACCCGGATATCACGCTTGAAATCAACATAGACTATGGATTGATCGACATTGTGACCGGTCGTTTCGATGCGGGAGTCCGTGTCGGGGATCAGATTGCCAAAGATATGATTGCCATGCGTATCTCTCCTGATTTTCGCATGATCGTTGTTGGCTCTCCTGATTACTTTTCCAGACATCCTAAGCCAGAAACGCCACAAGATCTGACTTCACACAACTGCGCAAATTTGCGGCTTTCCACACACGGAGGCCTGTTCGCCTGGGAGTTTGAGAAAGACGGGCAGGAGTTGAAAGTTCAGGTATCCGGCCAGATGATATTCAATACTTCGCCTCAACTGTTATCGGCGGCGCTTGCAGGGTACGGGCTGGCGTATGCTCCTGAGGATGTGGTGCAAAAATATATCAGAGAGGGAAAATTAATACCTGTACTTGAGGACTGGTCACCCACATTTCCTGGTTACCATCTTTATTATCCAAGTAGAAGGCAGGCTCTTCCTGCATTCAAGTTGATTTTAAACGCTCTAAGGGTATGAGTTAAGACTCATCCTTAGTGCATGGATAAATTCTGCCAATCATATGTATCGAGCCTTAAGTACAATCCGATTAATACACCTCCTACACTGAGTTTCAGATTGCAGGCTAACATTCCGGGTTCGTAATGTCCGCTATTGGCACGGAGCGGACCATGCATTTCGCGTCGAAGGAGTATTTGACTCAGAAGCGAAAAGTTTCTGAGTCATACGAGTGGTCTGGAATTAACGCATGGTTAAGCCGCCATCAACAGAAATCGACTGTCCGGTAACAAAAGAAGAGGCATCGCTGGATAACCACAGCACCACATCAGCAATTTCCTCAGCTCTACCCTGGCGCTGCATGGGCACGCTCTTAAGCATCGCATCCAGCGCTTCCTTCTGGCCCGAGGCTACCATTTGCTCCGACATCGGCGTCCAAATTAGCCCCGGGCAAACCGCATTGACACGGATTTTTGTTGCGTAGCACCCGCAGCGCTACATTGACGATGGCCGGACAACACCTTGTGGATCGCCTCGTTCCTGAGTTTCAGCTAATCAACAATGAGCTTAATGCTCTCAACGATCTCCGGGACACGCCGACGGGGACGCTGCGCATCACAGCAATTGATTACGCCATCCGCTCCGTTTTATGGCCTAAACTCTCCCCCTTCCTGAAGCAGTATCCGGATATTACTATTGAGCTTATCAGCGAATACGCCAGCGTGGATATCGCCGCCAGAGGCTATGATGCCGGGGTACGTTTTGGCATGGAGTTGGCGCAGGATATGATCTCCGTACGTATTGGCCCCGATGTAAAAAATACCGTTGTGGGGTCCGCCGACTATTTTTCCCGGCATTCTGTTCCCAACACGCCTGATGAACTCAGTCAGCACCAGTGTATCCGGCTGCGGACATCAACCTATGGTGGTCTGTATGACTGGGAATTTACGGATGGCAAGCGTACCTTCGATGTCAGGGTCATCGGCCCGGTGATATGCAATAACGCTTATGACATCCTCGATGTGGCGAAAGAGGGGTTTGGTCTTGCCTACCTGCCGCTGGATATGGTTCAACCATATATTGATTCGGGTCAGATGGTTTCCGTACTTCAGGCGTGGTGCCCGCTCTGGCCTGGACTCCATCTCTATTATCCCAACCGACGGCAGCATTCACGGGCCATGACGTTGATGGTCGAAGCCCTGCGTTATCAGGAAAAACAGACGTGAAATTCTATGGCTGATGAAATTTACCGGGACATTGTGGCGTTTATTACCGTCGCTCGCGCGCGCAGTTTTACCCGTGCGGCGGCGGAACTGGGTGTTTCACAATCAGCGCTTAGCCACGCGATCCGCCAACTTGAAGAGCGACTAGGATTACGCCTGCTGACCAGAACCACCCGCAGTGTTTCTCCCACTGAGGCGGGCCAACGGTTACTTGAACGCGTATCGCCCCGGTTTGCGGCTATTGCGGATGAGCTGGCCTCATTGAGTGAACTGGGCAGTAAGATCGCCGGGACCGTCAGAATAACGGCTTCAGATTTTGCCTTTAACGCTTTCGTGTGGCCCCGCCTTTCGGGTGAGTTGCTGAAATATCCGGAAGTCAAACTGGAGATCGTTAACGATCCTGCGCTGACCGATATTATTGCCGAGCGTTTTGACGCCGGTATCAGACCGGGAGATCGGATAGGCAAAAATATGGCATCTGTGCCTGTTTCTCCCGAACTGCAAACCGTGATTGTCGCCTCTCCTGCATATCTCAGGCATAACCCGACTCCCCTGACGCCTGATGATTTAAGCCAGCATTCATGTATTAACACCCGTTTTTCGTTTAAAGAGGGGATTAACGCCTGGGAACTGAGGAAGAATGGTATTCATCTGACGTGCCGTGTTGAAGGCCCGCTGATCTTTAATTCTGTTTATGCGGCTCTTAATGCCGCACTTGCCGGATATGGGCTGGCCTATATCCCTGAAATGCTTGCCACCCCCTGGCTTGAGAGTGGCCGTCTACAGACGGTCCTGGATACGTGGTGTCCTGTACAGCCTGGTTTCCATATCTTCTATTCCAGCGAACGCCAGCTTCTGCCAGCGCTGTCCCTGATTATTGAGACGCTACGCTACGAGCCACGAGAATCAGAGTGATAGTAGCATTAGTCGGGATTTGTTACCCTCAGCCAGGAAGAACCATTTAATATGTTTGGCCATTAAAACTGATGGAAAAACCCAAAAACGGCAAGTACATTTTGGAGAGTAAAAATTAAAAATAACCCTAACTTAAACAACTTCGATATCCGAACTTCCCTTCCTTAAACCCTTTTATTAACTCTTATAACTATATAAATATCTTCTGACGCAACTTCCGCTCCTGGCACGGAGCCGACTGTCAGATTCGGCTTCGTTCAGTTCATTAATTTTATCAGGCTATCTGAAGCCCTTCACCATAGACGACATACCGGCCTCCCCTTCTCTCTTATTACACGTTCTATTAACTAACACACTAATAAATAATAAACATACTACAGAATTAAGAGGCCATTTTTAGTTAAACTCCATGTGGGGCAGATCTGCGGAGCATGGCCAACGGCCTGCTGACCGGCGGGAACAACGAAGGCCACGACACCACCACCACCCACTCGGCGGTCTCTGACGGCACGTTGATTGTCCGCGACCCGGGCCAGCAGACCCAGCTGATTGGCGAGATTGGTAATCAGGTGGCGGATATTACGCGCACCGAGGGACAGATTAGCGCCATCAACGCAGGTAAGGCCGAGCTGGCGAAGAAAGGGATCACCGAGCCGGAGAAAGGCGCCAGCCAGGAGGCCTGGGAACGATATAATGCGCAGCTGGCCGCCACCGATGGCTATAAGGCCGCGCTGGCAGGCGGCGCCGCGCCGTATGTGGCGGAGGTTATCGGCCACTACAGCAATCTGGACGATGCGGGTAAGGTCGCTGCGCATGCGGTGGTCAACGCCGCCCTTGCCGCCGCACAGAACCAGAACGCCCTCGCCGGTGCCGCTGGCGCTGCCACGGCGGAAATCGTCGGCATCATCGCCACGCAGATGTACGGTAAAACGGTCAGCGAGCTGGATGAAACGCAGAAACAGACCGTCTCGACGCTGGCAACCCTGGCGGCTGGACTGGCCGGTGGGTTTGTAAGCATCCCTGTAAATCGAACCATGCACTTTTAGATATCTAACCTAACGTGTCGTAATGTCCGAGATGTCCCCTCTTATGGCACAAAGCCGTCTACGGTAACGGCCAGTGGCCGTAATGAGCAAAAAGTGGAAATTAACGTTTATCTGCCATTTCAAGTATGACTACCGAAGCCGTGGCGATTCAGGATTCATAAATACGACACACTTCACAAATTCGTAAGAAAGTAACTATTTTATAGTAAAGGTGACAATTTTTATATTTTAAGGTGCGAATGAACAGTAAAAAATAACATGTATCCGAACTGAACATCTTCCCCCACACGCATTAGCTCGTACGAAGATATGCAAACGCATCAGGAGTTAAAATGGCGCATGAAATCTCATACATATGTGAGCTTAGTGAGGGGATTCATGCCAGACCTGCTGGGCTTATAGCTCGTGTATGCGATGGTTATCATGCTGAAATCATGTGGCAAAATATGCGAACTGGGCTTGTCGGCAGTGCCAAAAGCGCGCTCTCGCTGATAGCAACTGATACTCTGCAAGGCGATTGTTGCAGGATTAGGTTGGACGGTCCGGATCAACGTAAAGCCTCTATTGCACTTTCAACCCTACTTAAACAGCTTCCGGACTTCACCATGGAACAAGAACCTGCGTCAGGGGATCTTCCATGCTGTTTAGCCCACTTACAGCCCGACTATCTGCAGGGTACCCGTATCAATGCTGGAATTGCCATTGCGCCTGCTTTACATATGCAAGGTATCAGCCTCACCGAATTACTGAGTCACGCTCCTTCAGAAACTACGAATCAAAAAGATGAGCTGCAGCGGCTTAACGCGGGAATGTCAGGACTGTGCCAGAAAAAAGAGTCTGCATTGCAGGCTACACAGGGTATTGAGCATGACCTGATTGAAGCGCACCTTGCTTTTATGACAGATAGAGAATTCATCAACGCTATACAGAGTTATATTCATCAAGGCATGAATGCATGGTCCGCGGTTGTTAATACTTCCCTTGACGTAAGCAATTTATTCTCAAGTTCATCCAGCCACTATATCCAGGAGCGCGCACTGGATATTCTGGATATTACTCTGCAAATATTACAGTCTCTTTACGATGAATATTTATACCTTCATAACAAAACTGAATTAGACCAGCCTACAATTGTGTTCGCAAGTACACTGACGCCAAGCCAACTATTGGCTCTCAACCGAGAAAATATTGCTGGTCTGGTGCTATCCTCGACGGGGAGTACATCCCATACAGCAATTCTCGCCCGAGCACTCGACATACCCACTCTCGCAGATATAGATCTGTCTGCCGTAAATCTACAGCCCTCACAAATTTTTATTCTTGATGGTGAACACGGGATCCTTATTAACGGTGGTAATGAGAAACTTCTGCGCTATTACCGTGATGAAATTGATATACAGCAGAAGGTTCGCCAACGAACGCCGGAAGTTCTTGAGTTGTCCAAAAATAAACCATTGATCGTGCCAGAGATGATCCAATGGAAATTAGATGTCACTGATAAAAATGAAGTCATAAAAAAGATGGTCGACAACCTGTGGCTACATCGGCGTACTGACGCCAGGGATAAGCTCTATCAGGATATCTGGGCACGCGAAAACCCTTTTCCTACCGTTGTCGGTTCGGGCTTTGCTATCCCACATGCCCGAACCTCTGCTGTGCACGTCTCGACGATCAGCGTAGCCAGACTTGTTAATCCCGTTACCTGGGGAGGTGTACAAGTGGATACCGTATTTATGCTTTCTATCAGCGAATCTGGCGCAGAAAATGACCATATGCGTTATTTCTCCACGCTAGCGCGCATACTTATGAATGATGAATTCGTCAGTAAAGCCAAAGCAACCACCACACCCGATGAACTCTACAACCTGATATTCAGTGCCTTAAGTTTGTGAATATCAACATATTACAACGAGGCCGGTATGTTAAAATTTTTAAAAAATACCAAACGGCATTTTATGACTGGTGTCTCTTATATGGTGCCATTTGTGGTGGCCGGCGGAGTATTGTTAGCGCTGGCGGTAATGTTCAATGGGCAGGCCGCTATTCCGGATAGTGGTTTTTTGAAAGCCATGTCGCAGATTGGAATGGCTGGTCTGACGCTGTTTATTCCTATACTTGCCGGATTTATCGCCTGGTCGATGGTAGATAAACCAGGTATTGCTCCTGGAGCTATTGGCGGTTTGATGGCGTACCAGATGGGAGCGGGTTTTCTTGGCGGTATGTTAGCCGGAATTATTGCCGGGCTGACCGTTTGGCTGTTGTTGGAAATAATTGCGCGTATGAAAATCCCGAATTTCATGCGCATGGTACTACCGATTTTCATTATTCCTCTCGTTGGGACGTTCGTCACCGGGATGGCCGTCTATTACATCATTGGCGATCCCATCGCTGAGATGATGAGGTGGTTAAGTGTGTGGCTGGCAGGTATGCAAGGCACCTCCTTTATTATTCTCGGCAGTATCCTTGGCTGCATGATTGCGGTTGATATGGGCGGCCCAATGAATAAAACCGCCTTCTTCTTTGCCGTGGCGCTTATCTCAACCAACCCACAATTGATGGCTGCGGTGGCGGCTGCTGTGTGTACGCCGCCATTAGGCATGGCACTAGCGACGTTTTTATTCAAAGGGATCTTTAACGATGTAGAACGTGAAGCTGGAAAACCGGCCGTTATTATGGGGCTTATGGGGATTACTGAGGGGGCAATTCCTTTCGCGGCGGCGGATCCGATACGTGTTATCCCTGCAATTATGCTCGGTAGCTCAGTATCCGCCATCCTTTCATTATGGTTTGGTGTCACAAATGCAGCTCCCTGGGGTGGACTTATTGTGCTTCCAGTGATTAGCCAGCATCTTGGCTACATCGCTTCGGTCATTGCCGGAGCGCTGACAACCGCTATATCAGTTAATGTACTGAAAAATGTAATTAAAAACCATGAATAGCGATAAGGATATAAAACCATGTCGGCATTTATTCAGTCAATTATAAGCGAGTTTAGCACCCAATGTTCAACCAGGGAGAGCGTGCTGGTCGCTAATGGTAATGCGCAACCACCCGCAATGGCTTATCACCTCCATGTACCGCGTATTGAGCTAACGGTGAAGGGAGTGCTTAGCATGTTACTTCCAAAGGGCACAGATAGAGTTGTCAAATGTGAGCGTGCTGTAGGAACCATTACCTACATTCCTGCTAATGGATGGAACTCGCCACAATGGGAAAGCCCGGTAATTTGTATGTCGATTGTTTTCTGGAAGCAGGACGTTGGTTTTAGTATCAGTAACTGGGATGGTACGCATTTTAAGGAAGTTGAGAAGTTCAATTTGCAAAACTCAAGCAGTACCGTGCGTGATCGCCTCCTTGAACTTGCAGAATCAATGGCGTGGGCACAGGATAAAACCAGTGAGACCTTTTCCCATATTATTTACGCACTACTCAACGACCTGCTCCATCAGGTAATTGAAGGCATGAATGCTGACAAAATGCCCTATTCACTGCTCGACGAAATCAAAAGCCATATCGATAGTCACTATCATATGGATATCAGCCGTGAGAGTGTTGCCGATGCGTTTAATATATCTCCAGGCTATTTATCCCGCTTGTTTTCTCGTGAGTCAGATATGAAATTTAACGAGTATCTCAAGCTTGCCCGAATTTCACGTTCTAAAACGCTACTCATCAATACCACCATGAAGATTAACGAGGTGTCAGAGAAGTGTGGATTCACTGATACTAATTATTTTTGCAAAGTATTCCGGGATATCAATGACTGCACGCCACTTGAGTACCGGCGTAAGAACAAGGGAGCAAGCTTATCATGACACGTACAGCGAAAGATGAAGTACAACCCTTTTCCAGTGACCGTAATCTGCATATCGTCGCAGTCACGGCCTGCGCAACCGGCGTGGCGCATACTTACATGGCTGCCGAGCAACTTGAAAAACTGGCGAAAACATATCGCTTTTCCATCAAGATCGAGACTCAGGGTGTACTGGGGCTAAAAAATGAGCTTAACGAGAAGGACATCTTTGACGCCGAACTTACAATTATTGCCTCCGATATTACCATCAATAATCCAACACGCTTTAGCGGCTGCCGTGTCCTCAACGTGTGCATAAACTCACTTCTGTTGAAGCCTTCAGAAGTGATCAGCGCAATCCGTAAGTCACTTAATTTGCCTCGGGGAAATGTTATTGATCTCTAGAGAATAGCATGAAGATTTCTTCAATTCTTTCGCCGCCTCGTTGCTCAAGAAACTCCAGCACCCGGCGTGGTGATACATTCAGAATTTGTGCCTCAGGAAATTCACTTTCAGTGAGAAGATGCTGACAGGCGCTGAAATCGCCTAATGAGAACGCGCTATGTGAATCCGTACCCAGTGAGATCACGCCACCGCCGTCGCGTACGGCGGTAATTATTTTCCGACAGTTTCCTTCACTGCCTTTCCTCGAAAGCACAAATGAAGCATTGTTCACTTCCAGAGCAACATTGTATTCATGAGCAGCTGAAACAACGGCAGAAATATCAATGGGATATTCAGGATTTCCGGGGTGACTAATTATATGCACCTTTCCGCTGGCAATGGTAGCAATCAGTGCGTCGGTATTGGTGACAATATCGGCGGGGGCAAAAACCTGTTTGTGGAATCCAGCAATGATAAGGTCCAGTGCGCCACGCATTTTATCGCTGCAGTCCGTTTCACCATTACCTTTAATGTTAGCTTCGATGCCGCGTAAAATACCCACCCCATCAACCACTCTTGGCAGGATTCGCATATTATTAAAGTGGAAAGCGTGCGGAGCATCAGCCATTTCTGGCCCATGATCGGTTATAGCGATTAGGCGAATATTTTTTCGCACGGCGGCGGAAATATAATCATGGACAGTACTGTAGGCATGGGTACTCGCTACGGTATGCAGATGAAGGTCAACGTTATACATTATTTTCCCCTCTATGAATGAGGCCCCTGCATCAAGGGGCCACCTTTGTTAGGCCAGTAGTAATTTGGCCTGGCGCAGAATGGTATCCACCGTAATACCGAACGTTTCGTACAACTGCCCGGCAGGGGCTGATTCACCGTAGCTTTTCATCCCTACAATAGCGCCATTCAGACCGGTGTATTTGTACCAGTAGTCAGTAATACCGGCTTCTATAGCCACCCTTGCAGTCACGGTCCTGGGCAACACTGCTTCCCGGTAAGCAGCATCCTGTTTGTCAAAAACGTCAGTGCTGGGCATTGATACTACACGGACTTTTACACCTTCAGCCGTCAGCTGACTCCAGGCTGCCACAGCAAGCTCAACTTCCGACCCCGTGGCTATCAGAATAATTTGTGGCTCACCTTCGCAGGATTTTAAGATATAAGCTCCGCGTGCAATATCCTGAACCTGCTGCCAGGTCCTCTCCGGTTGAGACAAATTCTGACGGGATAAAATCAGTGCCGTTGGGCCATTCTGGCGTTCAACACCTTGTTTCCACGCCACCGCAGATTCAACCTGATCACACGGACGCCATACACTTAAATTTGGCGTAAGGCGTAATGATGCAATCTGCTCTACAGGCTGATGAGTTGGACCATCTTCCCCCAGACCAATCGAATCATGGGTGTAGACCATCACATGACGCTGCTTCATCAACGCCGCCATGCGCACCGCGTTTCGGGCATATTCTACAAACATCAGAAAGGTTGAAGTGTAAGGAAGGAAACCGCCGTGCAAAGCGATACCATTGGCGATTGCGGTCATACCGAATTCGCGTACTCCGTAATGGATATAGTTGCCCGCAGAATCTTCGTTGATTGCCTTTGAGCCTGACCATAGCGTCAGGTTGCTTGGGGCTAAATCAGCGGAACCGCCAAGGAACTCAGGCAGCAATGGACCAAAGGCTTCGATGGCATTTTGAGAGGCTTTTCGGCTGGCGATTTTTGCTGGCTTGGCCTGCAGACGTTCAATAAATACCTGGGCCTTGCTGTTAAAATCAGAAGGTAGTTCTCCGCTTAAGCGACGGCTAAACTCAGCGGCATTTTCCGGGAATTCCTGCGCGTAAGCTGCAAATTTAGCTTGCCATGCAGACTCTTTAGCCTGACCCACTTCTTTGGCATCCCACTGTGCATAAATTTCTGAAGGGATCTCAAAGGGGGCGTGCTGCCAGCCTAACGCCTCGCGTGTTGCATTAACTTCTGCCTCACCAAGCGGTGCACCATGAACATCATGCGTACCGGCTTTATTTGGCGACCCAAATCCAATGACCGTTTTGCACATTAGCAAGGAGGGTTTATCTGTTACTGCTTGTGCGGCTTCAACTGCATGCTTAATTGACCCGGCATCATGACCATCCACGCCGCGCACAACATGCCATCCATAGGCTTCAAAACGTTTAGCCGTATCATCGGTAAACCATCCCTCCACGTGACCGTCAATGGAGATGCCGTTATCGTCGTAGAAAGCCACCAGTTTACCCAGTTGCAATGTACCCGCCAGAGAACAAACCTCATGAGAGATGCCTTCCATCATGCAACCATCACCCATAAAGACATAAGTGAAATGATCAACAATAGAATGCCCGGGGCGGTTAAACTGGGCTGCCAGCGTTTTCTCGGCAATCGCCATACCCACGGCATTCGCAATGCCCTGTCCCAGTGGGCCAGTAGTAGTCTCAACGCCCGCGGTGTAACCCACCTCCGGGTGGCCCGGTGTTTTTGAGTGCAGCTGACGAAAATTTTTCAGCTCGGAGAGCGGCAGATCGTAACCCGTCAGATGTAAGAGGCTGTAGATCAGCATTGAGCCGTGGCCGTTCGATAATACGAAACGGTCACGGTTGGCCCAGTTGGGATTACCAGGATTATGGTTAAGAAAATCTCGCCACAGTACTTCTGCAATATCGGCCATACCCATAGGTGCCCCTGGGTGTCCAGATTTCGCGCGCTGAACGGCATCAATACTCAGAAAGCGAATCGCATTCGCCAGGGTCTGTCTTAAGGTCATAGCATACTCCATGTTAAATCTTGAGGAAAAAATCGGCTCCGCGCTTGTGGCTAACAGCGAGGTTCTTGTAATCGGGGATAGTGGAGAAAATATCAAAATCGTGAACGGTGGATCGTGGTGTTAAAACTTCTATTACCACACTTCCTGCCGCGCTGGCTGAAAGCAGACCAGCATTGGAATCTTCGAAGGCAATGCAGTGCGTAGCAGGGATATTTAATCTCTGCGCACCCAGTAAAAACGGTTCTGGGTCGGGTTTTCCCAGATGAATGTCCTCACTGGTAACCAGTATTTCAGGGAAAGGAATGCCCGCATGTTTTATGCGTGCGGAGGCAACTTTTAACGAACCGGAGGTAACAATGCCCCATGGAACGTTAATTTCGTTGAGCCGTTTTATAAACTCTACGGCTCCAGCGACAGGGGTTATTCCTTTTACATGACGCGCTTCATAATCCTCAAGCTCAAGAAATTCCGCTTCAATAATCTCATCGCTGGCCTCAGACATAAAATGACGAAGCGTACTCAGCGCTGGTTTACCATGCAGGAAATGTCGTACCGCCTGGGCACTAAAGCCTTTTCGATTCGCCCATGCACTCCATGATGCTTCAACAAAATCCAGTGAATTAACCAGCGTGCCGTCAAGGTCAAATAACAGTCCACGAAAATGCATCTTACTTACCTTCTGAATACGGTAGACATACCTAATTTGTATCCATTACCCGGTAAGTAATAAATATAAAGAAAGTGGTTTATATAGTAATTATGTCACTCGCCACCCGTATCTTGCGACTTCGATAAAATTATATGATAGTGGTCACAAAAAATTCATGAGGCCATTAATTTCTAGAGAACGTAACTTTTTTTCTATTTAAATAGCAGTACCAACAGTCAAATATATAACCATAAAATGCCGGATCACCTGCTGAGCCAAATGAATCAGCACTCGTTTAAAGTTTGGGAGTGGTTATGTCGGAACTAATTATCTATAAATGTGAGCTCAAGGATGGTATCCATGCCAGACCAGCCGGGCATATCGAGCGTCTTTGTAATACTTTCCAGGCTGATGTGTGTTGGAAAAACATTCGCACCGGATTGCAGGGCAGCGCCAAAAGCGCGCTCTCTCTCGTCGCAACGGATACGTTACTTAATGACGATTGCGAAATTTTAGTTAGTGGTTCAGATGCGAACGAGGCAGTCAACAAGCTTTCTATCTTATTGAAAAATCTGCCTGTCTATGAAGTAACGTCAGAAGATGAAACCCTTGATATCTCAGGTTATCTGCCACGTTCTTTACGAGAAACTCAGGTAAGTTTTGTACAAGGCTCACGGATCAGCGGTGGCGTGGCAATAGCACGCCCGGTAATTGTAAAGAGCCTGAGTTTCGATGAAATAATGGCACTTGCACCAACGAAAACTAATGATATTGCGCTTGAAAAAAAATTACTGGCTGAGGGGCTGGAGTCACTAAAACAGATTAAACTGAGTGCGCTGGAAAACAGAGTAGGTGTTGAGCATGACATTATTCAGGCTCATTTATCCATTATTACTGACTCAACATTCCAGGATGCCATAAACCACTTCATCGAGAATGGTGAAAATAACTGGCGAGCAACCGTTCTGGCTGCTATGGACTTCTGTGAAATACTCAATAGTTCATCCAGCAAATATATTAAAGAGAGAGTGCTGGATGTATTGGATATTACGAGTCAATTACTGACAACACTTTATGGTGATGATGCATTACCTGTAAACAGTCTTGAATTACAGTCACCTTCGATCATTTTTGCAGACAGCCTGACGCCAAGTAAATTCCTTGGTATTGACAAACAATACCTTGCCGGGATGGTTCTTTCCGCAACAGGCAAAACATCACATACCGCAATTCTTGCCCGCTCACTGGGGATCCCGACACTGACCGATATCGACTTCACAACGCTGAATCTGGATCCTCTGCAGGATATCGTTATTGATGGTGACCCGGCAATACTGGTTATTGTTCCGGATGAGCAGGTGCTGCGCTACTACCGTAATGAAATCGCCGTACAAAAAAATATGCAGCAACAGATGCTGGCAAACGTACATCAGCCTGCAGCAACTGCTGATGGGCATCGTCTTGAAATTGCTGCCAACATCGCCAGCTATGAAGAAGCTGATGCTGCATTTAGCAATGGGGCTGAAGGTATCGGCCTGTTTCGCACTGAGATGTCCTTTATGGATCGTGATACGCCGCCCACTTACGCAGAGCTGGCGGATCTCTACACTCGCGTTATCGAACGCGCCATCGATAAGCCGGTGATTTTCCGTACCTTTGATATTGGTGGTGATAAACCCGTTGATTACCTGGGCATTGATGAAGAAGAAAATCCGTTTCTGGGATTCCGCGCTGTGCGTACTTATCCACACTACCGCGCCCTTTTTGCGATGCAGTTGAAAGCTATTCTTACCGCTTCCGCCATTGGTAATGCCAAAATCATGATCCCGATGATTGCCAGTGTAGAAGAAATTGTCTGGTGTCGCGAAGTCCTGGAGTCCGTCAAACAAACGATGCGCGATGAAGCACTCCCCTTCAACGATGCCATTTCACTTGGCGTCATGCTGGAAGTGCCATCGGTCATTTTTGCTATTCCTGAAATGGCCGACTATGCCGATTTCTTTAGCGTCGGTAGTAACGACCTAACCCAGTACTTTTTTGCCGCTGACCGGGGTAATACGCAGGTAGCAGATGTTTACGACAACTATTCACCGTCATTTTTGCGCGCTCTACAGTTCGCCGTTGACGAGGTTCATCGTGCCGGAAAATGGATTGGTATCTGCGGTGAACTGGGTGCCAGCAGAGACTTCCTGCCACTATTAACGGGCATGGGTTTTGATGAGCTTAGTATGAGCGGTACCACCATCCCGGGAGTTAAGCACGCGCTTCGTGAGCTGAACTTCGCTCAGTGTCAGCAACTGGCCCAGCATTCTCTCAAGCTAATCCGTTCATCTGCCGTCAAAAATGCACTTCAGATGCCGGACGTCAAAGCGGTCAGTCAAAAGTTTATCCTGGCGCCAGAGTTCGTGCTGTTTAATCTCGAAGCCCACGATAAAAACGAAGCTATTAAGAAGATGACCGATAACCTCTGGTTACATCATCGTACCGATAGACGGGATAGTCTTTGCGACGATATCTGGGCTCGCGAAGATTCTTTCTCAACTGCAGTGGGATATGGCTTTGCCATCCCACATACCAAATCTGATCACATTAATCATTCGACCATCAGCATGGCCACGCTTAAAGAACCGATTACCTGGGGCGACCAGCAGGTTGAAACCATATTTATGCTGACGGTTAGTAAATCAGCCGATTCTAATGAACATATGAAATATTTTTCTACGCTCGCCCGAAAACTGATGAAAGAGGATTTTCGCAATGAAATAAAGAATGCTGATAGCGTCGATGTACTCTACAACCTGATGGCCAAAACATTAGACGTATAACGTTACGGTCAAAAATAAATTTGTATCAAAACAACCAAATAAAAACTCAGGAGTTACTCATGAAAATCGTCGGAGTTGCTGCATGCATTACCGGTGTCGCTCATACCTACATGGCTCAGGAAGCAATTGAGCAGGAGTGTAAAAAAAGAGGCTATGACGTTAAGGTCGAAACCCAAGGCGGAATGGGCATTGAGAACGAGTTAAGCGAAGACGAAATCGCTGAGGCTGATGTCGTGATTCTGGCCATAGCCATCGGTATTGAAGGCGTTGAACGCTTTGAAGAAAAAGAAGATGCCGGGCTGGTAATTTCGCTCAACCCTGCGGAAGTTGTGCGAGACCCGGCTGCGATTATCGATAAAGCGGAAAAGCTGGCGGGTTAATTTAAGCGACCTTTCCCGGATTTATTTCGGCATTCGGAAAGGGGAATAAAACGTAATTTAATTTCTGCGAGCCCGTTATTTACATTATCAGACATTTTGTCTGGGGTTTTGCGACACCCTAAATCTGGCGCAGGCCCAATAAAAATAGCGGGAACCGGGAGGATAAAAATGTCGGAAAAAATGAAAGCCATTAAGGATGAGCTGATTAAAGCGTTCAGCACCGGTGTGTCTTATATGATGCCGGTGGTGGTGGTCGGCGGGATTTGCCTGGCACTGTCATTGGTTGGTGGTGAACCGGTCGCGGGTAAAGGTATGGTTGTCACCAACCCGTTCTTACTCAATCTGGGGGCTATCGGGAGCGCTGGTCTGGCGATGATGATCCCCGTGTTGGCTGCCTATATCTCCTACTCCATCGCCGGTAAACCGGGCCTGACGCCGGGCCTGATCACCGGCTTTATGGCCAGCACACCGCTCGGTTCGGAGCACGTGGTGACAGGATTCCTCGGGGCGATGTTGCTTGGTATTCTCAGTGGCTACGTTGCGAAATGGATTAAAACCTGGAAGGTTGGCAAAGCGCTGATGCCGGTCATGCCAATCATGATTATCCCCATCGTCTCAACCTGCATCGTCGGTATGCTTTACCTGTACGTCCTGATTGGCCCAATTGGCGCTGCCATGAAATGGCTGGTCTCCATGCTCTCCAATATGCAGGGCAGCAGCGGCATCGTGCTGGGACTGATTCTCGGCGCAATGGCGGCCTTCGATATGGGCGGACCGGTAAACAAAACCGCCACTGCCTTCACCCTGGCGCTGATGGCAGAAGGGATTTATGGCCCGAACGGTGCCTACCGTATTGCATGCGCGATTCCGCCGCTTGGCATCGCACTCTCTACCTTCATTTCTCAGCGTAAATGGGCTGAGGATGAAAGACGCATGGGTACCTCCGCCGCCTTTATGGGCCTTATCGGTATAACTGAAGGCGCGATTCCCTTCGCAGTGAAAAACCTCAAGACCGTTCTACCTTCGATCATTATTGGCAGCGCCGTCGGTGCTGGCCTGGCGATGGTTCACGGCGTGGAGTCGATGGTACCGCACGGTGGATTAATTGCCATCGCTGGCGTCAATAAGGCCCCGCTGTGGTACGTCCTCGACATGGCCATCGGTGTCATTGTTACCGCCATCTGTCTACATATTTTGCGTCCAAATATTAGCGAACCGGTGAAGAAAGCCGACGCTAAAAAAACTGTCACTTCAGATATGAATAAAGCCTAAGGAGTTGTCATGAAAAATACCATGAAGCAGTACGTTGATTATATCGTTAAGGGTGGTAAGTCCACGATGCTGGGTATTGGCCCAATGTCTCCAGCGCTTATTCAGGCATGTTTTGAATTAGGCAAAGAAAAAGATCTGCCACTGATGTTTATTGCCAGCCGTAATCAGGTCGATGCCGATGAGTTCGGTGCCGGTTACGTCAATAATTGGGATCAGTTCCGCTTCGCCGCAGACCTGAAAGCGATGGCAGATAAAGTGGGCTTCGACGGTGATTACTTCCTCTGCCGTGACCACGGTGGTCCATGGCAGCGTGATAAAGAACGCAAAGACCATATTCCAGAAGCTCAGGCAATGGAACTTGCGCGCCGTTCTTACCAGATTGATATGGATGCTGGCTTTGATCTATTGCACATCGACCCAACCAAAGACCCATACGTAGTAGGTAAAGTTATTGATATCGAGCTGGTTCTGAGTCGCACTGTCGAGCTAATCCGTTTCTGCGAAGATTACCGTAAGAAGAACAACCTGAAAGAGTTTTTCTACGAGGTCGGGACTGAAGAGACCAACGGCGGGCTGACAGATATCAGCGCTTATGAAGGTTTTATCATCGAACTCAACACGCGTCTGAATAGCGAAGGTCTGCCGCAACCGCTGTTTATCGTTGGCCAGACCGGAACCCTGACACGCTTAACCAAAAACGTAGGCCATTTCAATGACACGCAATCGGCTGAGCTTTCAGCTATTAGTAGCCGTTACGGCGTTGGACTAAAAGAACATAACGGTGATTACCTGCCGGATGAGATTCTGCTCAAACACCCGGGGCTTGGGATCACTGCCATGAACGTCGCTCCAGCGTATGGCACCATTGAAACTCGTGCCTACCTGAAACTGGCAGAAGTGGAGAAAGATCTCGCCGCCAAAGGTTTTATCAAGTCGGCTTCGGATTTGAAAACCATCCTTACCCGTGAGTGTGTGCTGAGCCACAAGTGGGAAAAATGGATGACCGATGAACACAAAAATAAGTCCGAAGAGCAAATCTTCGGTGAGCCAGAATTGCTTAAAGAGATCCTTGAACTTAGCGGTCACTACAACTATGAAAAACCAGCAGTAGTGAAAGAGATGCAGACTATGTTCGCTAACCTGAAATCATTTGGTGTCGAGCCTGAGCGTTATGTCGTTAACAAAATTAAAGACATGATTCAGAATGAAGCTGAGTGCTTCAATATGCCGGGTTTAACCACTCGCGTTGCGCAAGCCAAGTAATATTATATCAATAGCAAGGAGAGGGCCCTCCTTGCTATTACTCGAACCAAATAAAAACGGGTACAGGTTATGAATCAGCTGGAACAATTAAAGCAGCACACTATTATTGTGGCTGACAGTGGTGATATTGACAGTATTATTGCCTATCAGCCGGAGGATGCCACTACTAACCCATCGCTTATTTATAAAGCGGCTCAGCTTTCGCAATATCAGGCCCTCATAAAAGAGGCCGTCACCACCTTAAAATCCCGTCTTGCCGGAAAAAAATTATTGCCTTCAACCGTAGCCGACTATCTTGCCGTCAGCATTGGTGCGTTAATTCTTAAAAGTGTGCCTGGCCGCATCTCAACGGAGGTCAATGCGCGATTATCGTTTAATACTGAAGCCAGTATTATCAAAGCACGGGAACTTATCGCGCTGTACGAAGAAAAAGGCATTAGTAAAGACCGCGTTCTCATTAAGCTCGCAGCCACCTGGCAAGGTATTCGTGCAGCTGAGGTGCTGGAAAAGGAGGGCATTAACTGTAATCTGACATTGCTTTTCTCATTCGCACAGGCACGTGCCTGTGCTGATGCGGGAGTTTTCTTAATTTCTCCTTTCGTGGGACGTATTTACGACTGGTATAAGAAGAATAACCCAGGAACCTTCTACACTGTTGATAACGATCCTGGGGTGGAGTCAGTCCGTAATATCTATCAATTCTATAAGATGAATGGCTACAAAACTGTTGTGATGGGGGCTAGCTTTCGCACACCGGAACAAGTGCTGGCGCTTAACGGTTGCGATCGTCTGACAGTTTCGCCGCAATTGTTAGCTAAACTGCAGGACCATGATGCAGCAATTCCCGCGCCGCTCAGCTATGAAAACATAGTGAAATTAAAAAGTGATCCCATCAGTGAAGCAGAGTTTTACTGGGAGCATAATCAGGATGCTATGGCAGTCGAGAAACTGGCCGAAGGTATTCGTCTGTTCGCCATTGACCAGAATCATCTTGAAACAATGCTTTTAGAATATCTTTGATTGTCACAGGGATTTATTATTTTCAATAAAAATGTCATTTTAATCCCGGAATATATGCCGGGATTAAATTCATAAAGTCTTGACCTCGTACTCTTGAAATGTGCCAAACTACCTTTTTTCTAAATACTTTTAAGCTATTCGGTCTCAAAAAATAACCTCGTTTATGCTAATGAAGATTTGTTCCCCTTATACTTACTCCTTTCTTTTGGGACGTCCGCTCCTGGCACGGAACTGACTGTCAGATTAGGCCTCAACCAGTTCATATGCCGTATAGGATCACTAGCAAGCAACTTCTCCTCCGACAACATATCTACCCTATCCAGTCACGCAAACCACTATCTAACATACTAATAAATAATAAAATACTGCAGAATCAAATGACCATTGTCGTAATGTCCGAGATGTCCCCTCTTATGGCACAAAACTGTCTACGGTAACGGCCAGTGGCTGCTATGCGCGAGAAGCGGAAGTTAGTACTTATTACACAAATCAGGGTCATGTATCCAATAGGCGATATTCCAGAACCGTATGGGTAACAAGATTTATACTTAATTCCAGATATTCCGGGATTAGGAGCTTACCATGGGGAACAACCTGTATTTCTCACTGCTTCGTTCTATTGTTCATCTTGATCCGATACAACTTAAGTGTGCTCAGGAACACCGTCGTCACCAACTCCGGCATGATCAGTGGTGGATGGATAAACCAAAGTGACGATACATCTGTGTTTTCCGGATGCGAAAGCACGCAAGATGGCGTTGGAGAAAATGGGTGATGCTGCCAACTTACTGATTTAGTGTATGATGGTTTTTTTGAGGTGCTCCAGTGGCTTCTGTTTCTATCAGCTGTCCCTCCTGTTCAGCTACTGACGGGGTGG
>NZ_MTEG01000016.1:0-145713 GCF_002108615.1 Klebsiella sp. YJ | reverse complement strand
GACGGGCGTGCTGAGTTTGCAAAGCTCATGGGAAGGGCGCTTATAACGGCTGACGGTGAGGCGATCGAGGGAGAGGCTCTCGACGACGTTGAGGTTGGAGGAGTGGTGACGCATACAATCATCGATCTGATGCGTGATGAGTCGCCGGTGTAAGCTTGAAAAATGGTGCGCACCTAAATTTCATCTTTACGTGATGCAGGATGCCATGCATTTGGAGGTGGTTAAACTTGAGGAGTTTGGTTCTGGAAAGTTGCTCGCAAAAGGAATGGGGCATGCATGGGGCATAAAATGAGGGCGAACGAGGGCGAACTTAGTAACCATGTATCCATCAAGGCCATAACCTGTTGTTTATGAATGCGCTCTTGGGCGACCTTGGATGTTAATAGAAACTACGCTCTTATATTATCAATATGTAGCAATTTTCGTGTTTAGCGTTGAAAAGATGAAGATTCTGCATAGCGCGATCTACGCAACAGGAATAGACTGGGTTTGACACTTTATGGAACATGCTAAAGGTTTTTTATGACACAACAGCCCCAAGCCAAATACCGCCACGACTACCGTGCGCCGGATTATCTGATTAGCGATATCGATTTGACCTTTGACCTGGATGCCGAGAAAACCGTGGTTACGGCTGAGAGCAAAGTCTCCCGTCACGCGGCGGCGTCCGATGCGCCGTTGCGTCTGGATGGCGAAGACCTGACGTTGGTCTCCCTGCAGGTGGATGGCCAGCCGTGGAGCAACTATAAAGAAGAAAATAACCAGCTGGCGATCGGCGGATTACCGGAACATTTCACCCTGACCATCGTCAATGAAATCAGCCCGGCGGCGAATACGGCCCTGGAAGGTCTCTATCAGTCTGGCGAAGCCCTGTGCACCCAGTGCGAGGCGGAAGGTTTCCGTCACATTACCTGGTACCTGGATCGTCCGGATGTGCTGGCCCGCTTCACAACCAAAATTATCGCCGACAAAACGAAATACCCGTTCCTGCTCTCCAACGGCAACCGCGTGGCGCAGGGCGAGCTGGATAACGGTCGTCACTGGATCCAGTGGCAGGATCCGTTCCCGAAACCGTGCTATCTCTTTGCGCTGGTGGCCGGCGACTTCGACGTATTGCGCGATACCTTCAAAACCCGTTCCGGACGTGAAGTGGCGCTGGAGCTGTTCGTTGACCGCGGCAATCTCGACCGCGCGCCGTGGGCGATGACCTCGCTGAAGAACTCGATGAAATGGGACGAAACCCGTTTTGGTCTCGAGTACGACCTCGACATCTATATGATTGTCGCCGTCGACTTCTTTAATATGGGGGCGATGGAGAACAAAGGGCTAAACGTCTTTAACTCCAAATACGTACTGGCCCGTACCGATACCGCAACCGATAAAGATTATCTCGATATTGAACGCGTCATTGGCCACGAATACTTTCATAACTGGACCGGCAACCGCGTGACCTGCCGCGACTGGTTCCAGCTGAGCCTGAAAGAAGGGCTGACCGTGTTCCGCGATCAGGAGTTCAGCTCCGATCTCGGTTCGCGCGCGGTGAACCGGATTAACAACGTGCGCACCATGCGCGGTCTGCAGTTCGCTGAGGATGCCAGCCCGATGGCCCATCCGATACGCCCGGATAGCGTTATCGAGATGAATAACTTCTATACCCTGACGGTGTATGAGAAGGGCGCCGAAGTGATCCGCATGCTCCATACGCTGCTGGGCGAAGAGAATTTCCAGAAAGGGATGCAGCTGTACTTCGAGCGCCACGACGGCAGCGCCGCCACCTGCGACGATTTTGTCCAGGCGATGGAGGATGCCTCTAACGTCGACCTGTCGCATTTCCGTCGTTGGTACAGCCAGTCCGGCACGCCGGTGGTGAGCGTCCATGACGACTACAATCCGGAAACCGAGCAGTATACGTTGACCATCAGCCAGCGTACGCCGCCGACCGCGGAACAGCCGGAGAAACAGCCGCTGCACATTCCTTTCGATATCGAACTGTATGATAACGAAGGGAAGGTGATCCCGCTGCAGAAAGGGGGCCATCCGGTGCATCACGTGCTGAATGTGACCCAGAGCGAGCAGACTTTTGTGTTCGACAACGTCTACTTCCAGCCGGTACCGGCGCTGCTGTGTGAGTTTTCCGCCCCGGTGAAGCTGGAATATAAATGGAGCGACCAGCAGCTCACCTTCCTGATGCGCCACGCGCGCAACGACTTCTCCCGCTGGGATGCCGCGCAGAGCCTGCTGGCAACCTACATCAAGCTGAACGTCAACCGCCATCAGCAGGGCCAGCCGCTGTCGCTGCCGGTTCACGTCGCCGATGCGTTTCGCGCGATTTTGCTGGATGAGAAGATCGATCCGGCGCTGGCGGCTGAAATTCTGACGTTGCCTTCCGCCAATGAAATCGCTGAGCTGTTTGCGATAATCGACCCGATCGCCATTGCGGCGGTTCGCGAAGCGTTGACCCGCACGCTTGCAAAAGAGCTGGCGGACGAGTTCCTCGCGGTTTACAACGTCAACAAGCTGGCGAACTATCGCGTGGAACACGCCGATATCGGCAAGCGTTCACTGCGCAATACCTGCCTGCGCTATCTGGCGTTTGGTGAAGTTGAACTGGCGGATAAGCTGGTCGTCGCCCAGTATCATCAGGCCGACAACATGACCGACGCGCTGGCTGCACTGTCGGCCGCGGTCGCCGCGCAGCTGCCTTGCCGCGATACCCTGATGCAGGAGTATGACGACAAATGGCACCAGGACGGCCTGGTCATGGATAAATGGTTTATCCTGCAGTCCACCAGCCCGGCGGACAATGTTCTTGAGACGGTTCGCGGCCTGCTGAATCACCGCTCGTTTAGCATGAACAACCCGAACCGCGTACGCTCGCTGATTGGCGCGTTTGCCGGCAGTAACCCGGCGGCATTCCACGCCGAAGATGGCAGCGGCTATCAGTTCATGGTGGAGATGCTGACCGAACTCAACAGCCGCAACCCGCAGGTGGCGTCCCGGTTGATTGAACCGTTGATTCGACTGAAACGCTACGATGCTAAACGCCAGGCGCTGATGCGCGCGGCGCTGGAGCAGTTGAAAGGTCTGGAGAATCTCTCTGGGGATCTGTTCGAGAAAATCAGTAAGGCGCTGGCGTAACGGGGCAGGACTCCCGGATAACGGCGCGGATGCGCCTTATCCGGGCTATTCACAATCTCGGGCCGTCGCCCCGGCAGGCACCGCCCCGCCGGGGCGATCTCCGGGCTGGCTTAACCGTGGCTCAATAAGCGCGGCGCCGATTCGCTCTTACCGCGTTTCATCACTCTGTTCAGCACCTCGGCTTCCAGTTCAGCCAGTCTGGCCGATCCGGTCCGCCGCGGTCGTGGAATATCGACGGCGACATCGAGGCCAATTTTCCCTTCTTCAATCAACAGCACCCGGTCAGCCATGGCCACCGCCTCACTCACATCATGCGTCACCAGCAGTACGGTAAAACCGTATTCCTCCCACAGCGAGACGATCAGATCCTGCATCTCCAGCCGGGTTAACGCATCCAGCGCACCCAGCGGTTCATCGAGAAGCAGCAGGCGAGGACGATGAATCAGCGCGCGGGCCAGCGCAACGCGCTGTTTTTGTCCGCCGGAGAGCGCAGCCGGCCAGTCGCCGGCGCGGTTTTCCAGGCCAACGCTGGCCAGCGCCTGCAGGGCGGCATCACGCCATTGGCCCTTCAGTCCAAGACCGACGTTGTCTATCACCGATTTCCACGGCAGCAGCCGCGAGTCCTGGAACATCATGCGACTGTCTTCCTGGACCTGTGCCAGCGGCGTTGAGCCGGCCAGCAGCTCGCCAGCGTTGGGTTTTTCGAGCCCGGCCAGCAGACGCAGCAGGGTACTTTTGCCGCCGCCGCTGCGCCCGACCACCGCGACAAACTGCCCGGTCGGAATATGTAAATCCAGTGCGTTAAGAATGGTATTTTCGCCGTAGCGTTTGGTCACGCCGTTAAGCAACAGCGGGATCCCTGGGTTCAGACGGGCAGTAGTCATGCGTTGGCCTCCTGAAGATGATAAGCCGGGTTCCAGCGTAGCCAGACGCGTTCCAGCAGCTGCGCGCTGAAGTCGGCCAGTTTGCCAAGAATGGCATACAGAATAATGGCGACCACCACTACATCCGTTTGTAAAAACTCCCGCGCATTCATCGCCAGGTAGCCAATACCGGCGTTAGCGGAGATGGTTTCGGCCACAATCAGCGTTAACCACATCAGCCCGAGGGCAAAGCGGATGCCGACCATTATCGAGGGCAGGGCCCCCGGCAGAATCACATGACGGAACAGGGCGAAGCCGGACAGGCCATAGCTACGCGCCATTTCCACCAGTCCGCGATCGATATTGCGAATGCCGTGCCAGGTGTTGATGTAGATTGGGAACATGGTCCCCAGCGCGACGAGGAAGATTTTGGCGCTTTCATCAATGCCGAACCATAAAATAACCAGCGGAATCAACGCCAGATGCGGGACGTTACGCAGCATCTGAATCGAGGTATCCAGCAGACGCTCTCCCCAACGCGACAATCCGCTTATCAGGCCCAGCACCAGCCCGATGGAACCGCCGATGGCGAAGCCCAGCAGAGCACGCCATGAACTGATGGCCAGGTGTTGCCACAGTTCGCCGCTGGCGGAAAGCGTCCAGAAGGCCTTGAGCACCCCCTCCGGAGAGGGGAGGATGCGGGTGGATAACCAGCCGACGGAAGAGGCGAGCTGCCAGATAATGACGGTCCCCACCGGCAGCAGCCAGGGGGCAACCCGCAGCAGCAGTTTTTGCGCAGACGTAGCCATGATGTGCTCCTTAGCTTTGTGCGACTTTGCGCGGGATAAATTCGTTGGCCACCGCCTCGCCCTGCAGGTGCAGAGGTTGCGGCTGCGGAATCGACGGGATATTGACATCCAGCAGCGGGAACAACAGTTCGCCGACGCGATAAGCTTCTTCAAGGTGCGGATAGCCGGAGAAGATAAAGCTATCGATACCCAGTGCCGCATATTCATTGATGCGTTCGGCTACGGTAGCCGCATCGCCGACCAGAGCGGTTCCCGCACCTCCGCGTGCCAGCCCGACGCCGGCCCACAGGTTAGGGCTGATTTCAAGCTTGTCGCGCCGTCCGTTGTGCAACGCGGCCATCCGCTGCTGTCCGACGGAGTCGGTTTTGGCAAAGGCGGCCTGCGCCCGGGCAATGGTGTCGTCATCCAGATGCGAGATGAGGCTTTCGGCCGCTTCCCAGGCTTCTTCATTGGTTTCCCGGACAATGACATGCAGACGAATACCGAAACGGACCGTACGACCGTGACGAGCGGCTTTTTCACGCACCTGGGCGATTTTTTCCGCCACCTGCTCCGGGGGCTCTCCCCAGGTGAGATAGAGTTCGACCTGCTCGGCGGCGAGATCCTGCGCCACGTCGGACGATCCGCCAAAGTAGAGCGGCGGGCGCGGCTGCTGCAGGGGCGGAAACAGCAGCTTCGCACCGCGTACCCGCTGGTGTTTTCCATTGAAGGTCACGGTTTCGCCTTCCATCAGGCGGCGCCAGATATGAGTAAATTCAGAAGAGGCTTCGTAACGTTCGGTATGGTCGAGGAAAACTCCGTCACCGGCGAGCTCCTGCGGATCGCTGCCGGTGACCAGGTTAAACAACGCCCGACCGTTGGACAGGCGGTCGAGCGTAGCGGCCTGGCGGGCGGCGACAGTCGGAGAGGTCACGCTCGGGCGCAGGGCAACAAGAAATTTCAGGCGCTGGGTGACGGGAATCATCGAAGCGGCAACCAGCCACGCATCTTCGCAGGAGCGCCCGGTCGGGATCAGGACGCCGGTAAAACCGAGGCGGTCCGCGGTTTGCGCAATTTGCTGCAGATAGCCGTAATCCACCGGGCGGGCACCCTCTTCAGTCCCCAGGTAGCGACCATCACCGTGGGTCGGTAAAAACCAGAACATATTCAGACTCATGATTTCGCTCCTTGTGCGGTTGCGGGTTGCCAGATGCGGGTACGGATGTCGACTTTTTTCGGCACCAGTTTGTTCTCGTAGAACAGATCGGCAGTTTGCTGCTGCCGGGCGGCGGTTTCGGCACTGACGGGAGTAATGGTGGTCGGCGGCCGATGATCCAGATAGCTGGCGATCACCGTTTCAGGGAGGCCCATCGTTTTGGCCAGCAGGGTAATACTTTGCGGGCGTTGGCTCAGCGTCAGGGCATCCGCCTGGCTGAAGGTGTCGAGCACGCCGCTAATAAAGGCGCCGTTCTTTTCTGCATAGGGGCGCGAAGCCAGATAGAAAGAGCCGGTTTGTTTCAGATCGGTTCCGTCTTTGAGCACCCGGGCGCTCGCTTGTTGCAGAGCGGCTGAATAGTAGGGATCCCAGATAGCCCATGCATCAACATTGCCCTGTTGAAACGCCGCGCGGGCGTCCGCGGGGGCAAGATAAACGGGCTGAATATCGCTGAATTTTAGTCCTGCCTGCTGTAATGCCCTTAGCAGCAGGTTGTGGGAGCTGGAGCCTTTCTGAAACGCGACCTTACGGCCCTTCAGTTCAGCGACGGTTTTGATCGGGCTGTTTTCCGCGACCAGAATCACTTCCGCTTTTGGCTTCGGGGGTTCCGCGCCGACGTAAACCAGATCGGCACCGGCGGCCTGGGCGAAAATCGGTGGGATATCGCCGGTACTGCCCAGATCGATGCTGCCGACGTTTAGCGCTTCAAGCATCTGGGGACCGGCGGGAAATTCTACCCAGGTGATTTTGCTGTTCGGGTAGCGTTTTTCCAGCAGTTGATGGCTTTTAGCCAGCACCATACTGACGCTGCCTTTTTGGTAGCCGATGCGCAGCGCGTCCGGCGCGGATTGTGCCGCATGGCTCAGGGCCGATAGCGTCAGCAACCCGCTCAGCGCGAGGGTCCTGAAAAGGTTAGGCATGTTCCACCCCGCGGAGGGTCTTGAGCGCGGGAGCGCGGCTGGTCGGGCGGTGCAGCGCCTGCCAGAAGGTCTCCAGCGCCAGGTCGAGGCGTCCCTGCAGATTAGGCGTAAACTGCGGCTTATGTTGATAGTCGGTGACCTGGCTATCGTCGGCGAATACTCCGTGCAGAATCTCCTGCGCTTTCAGGGCGTTGAGCACCGGTTTCAGCGCATAATCCACCGCCAGCATGTGGGCGATCGTGCCGCCGGTGGCCAGCGGCAGGACGATTTTCCCCTCCAGCGCCCGTTCCGGGAGCAGGTCGAGCAGCGTCTTCAGCGCGCCGGAAAAAGAGGCCTTATAGACCGGGGTAGCGATGATAAGCCCATCGGCGCCTGCCAGCTGTTCATTCAGCGTATGTAATGCCGGGTTATCGAAGCGGGCATACAGCAGGTCTTCCGGAGCAAAATTTTGCAAATGCCAGTGGCAGACTTCAACATCTGCCGCGGAGAGCGTCTCTCTGGCATATTCCAGAAGCGCGCTGGAACGGGAAGGGTAACGCGGACTGCCCGCAAGTGTAATGACACGCATCTTCTCTCTCCTTATAACCAAATGTTTGCATTTATCTATAATTGATAACATTTGCTGGCAGTGTGACAGAGCCGATTTATTTCCCTAAATGATTTTTCCACCCTTGTTTTGTCAGAAATTGCATAACGCGGGGGCGAAAAGTAAACGTTTGCGTTGGATGCGAGATTTTTTGTCGTAGGTCAATTCCCTTTCAGGCGTCAATCGAACATAATACGCCCCCGGTTTGCACACCGGGAATCCAGGAGAGTTCATGTACTACCCCTTCGTTCGTAAAGCCCTTTTTCAGCTCGATCCTGAGCGCGCTCATGAAGTTACTTTTCAACAATTACGTCGCGTATCAGGTACGCCGCTGGAAATGCTGGTCCGTCAGAAGGTGCCGTCCAAACCGGTCACCTGCATGGGTCTCACGTTTAAAAATCCGCTGGGTCTGGCCGCTGGGCTGGACAAGAACGGCGAGTGCATTGATGCGCTCGGCGCCATGGGTTTTGGCTCCATTGAAATTGGTACCGTAACGCCGCGTCCGCAGCCGGGGAACGATAAGCCGAGGATCTTCCGTCTGGTGGATGCCGAAGGTTTGATCAACCGCATGGGCTTTAATAACCACGGCGTTGATAACCTGGTTGAGAACGTTAAAAAGGCGCATTTTGACGGTATTCTCGGTATTAATATCGGTAAGAATAAAGATACGCCGGTTGAGCAGGGTAAAGATGATTATCTGATTTGTATGGAAAAAGTCTATCCGTATGCCGGGTATATCGCCATTAATATCTCTTCACCGAATACCCCAGGGCTGCGTACCTTACAATACGGCGATGCCCTGGATGATTTACTCTCTGGTATTAAAAATAAGCAGCTTGAGCTGCAGCAAAAGCATCAGAAATATGTCCCAGTCGCTGTGAAGATCGCCCCGGATCTTTCTCTTGAGGAATTGATCCAGGTGGCCGATAGTTTAGTTCGTCATAATATTGATGGGGTCATTGCCACCAATACTACTCTCGATCGTTCGCTGGTCCAGGGAATGAAATTCTGTGATGAAACCGGTGGCCTCAGCGGTCGTCCATTACAATTAAAGAGTACGGAAATTATCCGTATGCTGGCGACAGAATTAAACGGTCGTTTGCCGATTATCGGAGTCGGAGGGATTGACTCGGTGATCGCCGCACGGGAAAAAATCGCCGCCGGTGCAAGCCTTGTCCAGATTTATTCCGGATTTATTTTTAAAGGCCCTCCGCTGATTAAAGAAATTGTTACCCATATCTAATCTTTTCCTCCTCTGATCCCCCCCAGGGCTTTATTTCCGGCCCTGGTTGTTTTATATTCCTTCATTGTTGCTTATTTAGACATTTTAGTCTTTTCTTAATTTTGGAAATTATTCTGTTGCAGGATGCTATTGCATAAGAGATGCACGGGAAAGAGGACGGGGGAACGATGCGAATTAAACCTGACGATAACTGGCGTTGGTATTACGATGAAGAGCACGATCGTATGATGCTCGATTTGGCCAATGGTATGTTGTTCCGTTCGCGGTTTGCGCGTCGGATGTTGACGCCCGATGCCTTCTCACCTTCCGGATTCTGTGTCGACGATGCCGCACTGTATTTCTCTTTTGAAGAAAAATGTCGCGATATCGAGTTATCGAAAGAGCAGCGCGCGGAATTAGTTCTCAATGCGCTGGTCGCCATTCGTTTCCTGAAACCGCAGATGCCAAAGAGCTGGCACTTCACAACGCATGAAGTCTCCTGGCAGCCTGCCACCGGCGATGCCGCCAGCGCCTGGCTCAGCGATAGCGGACAGCAGGTTAATCTGCTGGTGGTTGAGCCGGGTGAAAATGCCGCGCTCTGTCTGTTGGCTCAGCCGGGCGTGACGGTCGCCGGGCGAGTCATGCAGCTGGGGGATGTGATTAAAATCATGAACGACAGGCTGCAACCGGCACAGGGTATGACCAGCTACAGCCTGGGTCAGGCGGTTTAAAGCGCGCTAAGGCGCCAGCCGTAAGGCCGTTTTCGGTATACAGCTACAGCACAGAATCGTGCCATCGTCAGCGACCGCGTTTTTCTTCAACGGGCTGACCTCGCCTTCTTCCAGTCTGATGCGGCAGCTGCCGCAAATCCCCGCCCGACAAGAGTAGGGGATTCGAATGCCTTTTTGCTCCAGCTGCTCCAGCAATACCTGCTGATTATTGCCGCTAAACCGCTGCCCCTGCCATTCAATTTCAATGACGGCATCCGGCTGTGCGACAACCGCGGGCGTATCGTCGCTCTCGCCTGCGCCATAGGCTTTTGCCGGGCCGCGAGTCAGCACTTCCACTTCATCGCCCACGCGCACTACGCCGCTGTTGCGGGCAATCAGGTTTTGTCCAAAATCGACATCGCCGCTATTCAGCGCGGTGCGGAACCGCTGCAGCGTGGCCAGCGGTTCACCGGAAGGATGCTTTTGCCCCCGTTCCGGACTGACGGTAGTCAGCACGCAGCGGCTGCAGGGTTTTGCTACGTCAAAAACCACGTCACCGATGCGAATCACTTTCCAGGTATCCTCTTCCCAGGCCGCCGCACCGGTCACCACCAGGTTAGGGCGAAACTGTTCCATTCGCACGCTGGCCGGACAGCGTTTTTGCAGATCGCGCAGTGAGGCTTCGTTAGCCAGCAGATAGGGGAAACCATCGGCGAAGGTGAGTGGGACGGCATCGTGGCGCTTCACCCGCCGGGTGAGGCGGGGTCCTAACCAGCGGAGCTGAACATCGCGGTTAAAGAAACCGCTGAGCCACTGGTTGACCGATGGTGGAGCGATCAGCGCGGTGAAGTGATTCCCCCATACCTCGGTAGGCTCCTCCTGCGCCGAAAAATCGCTGAAGCGCACCACCGCGCTGCTGCCGTCTACCGCCGTCAGATGAATACCGTCGTACAGCTGAGATGGCGTAAACTTCACCATCTGCGGAAACTGGCGGGCGGTAATAAAGGTGCCATCGGTTTCCGTCACCATAAAGGCGCGATCGAAGGCCAGGCCGCTGATATCGGCAAACGCGTGCGTCAGACCAATTCCACGCATGGATTTGACGGGATGAATAAAAAGTCGCGATAGCGTTAGCATGCGCTGCCTCTGGGCTTAAAAATAAGCCTTTAACTTTATGACATGAGGCGCATATTGGCTATAATGCGCAACAATTTTCTTTTAGTAAAAGTGACGATATGAATTCTCTGTTTGCCAGTACGGCTCGTGGCCTTGAAGAGCTGTTAAAAACTGAACTGGAAGCACTTGGCGCGGTGGACTGCCAGGTAGTCCAGGGCGGGGTCCATTTTCAGGGAGATACGCGCCTGCTGTATCAAAGCCTGATGTGGAGCCGACTGGCTTCGCGCATCATGCTGCCGCTGGGCCAGTGTAGCGTGTATAGCGACCTGGATCTGTACCTCGGTGTGCAGGCCATTCCGTGGACGGAGATTTTCACCCCTGACGCCACCTTCGCCGTCCATTTTAGCGGGCTGAACGATGAGATTCGCAACAGTCAGTACGGGGCGTTAAAGGTTAAAGATGCGATCGTCGATAGCTTCACGCGTAAAAATCTGCCGCGACCCAACGTCGATCGCGAAAACCCCGATCTGCGGATTAATGTCTGGCTGAATAAAGAAACGGCGCACATTTCACTCGATCTTAGCGGCGAAGGTCTGCATCTGCGCGGCTACCGCGACGGCACCGGCATGGCGCCGATCAAAGAGACGCTCGCTTCGGCGATCGTCATGCGCTCTGGCTGGGTTCCGGGGACGCCGCTGCTCGATCCAATGTGCGGTTCCGGTACCCTGCTGATTGAAGCCGCCATGCTGGCGACCGATCGTGCGCCGGGCCTGCATCGCGGTCACTGGGGCTTCAACGGCTGGCTGCAGCATGATGACGCGGTCTGGAAAGAGGTGAAGGCCGAAGCCCAGACCCGAGCACGTAAAGGGCTGGCGGCCTATGAGTCGCGTTTCTATGGTTCTGACGTCGATGCCCGCGTCATTGAACGCGCGCGCAGCAACGCCCGTCGCGCGGGCGTCGGCGAACTGATCGCATTTGAAGCGAAAGATGTCGCCCAACTCAGCAATCCGCTGCCAAAAGGCCCGTACGGAACCGTTATCAGCAACCCGCCGTACGGCGAACGTCTTGAAAGCGAGCCGGCGCTGATTGCCCTGCATAGCCTGCTTGGGCGGACGATGAAAACCCAGTTTGGCGGCTGGAACCTGTCGCTGTTCAGCGCTTCGCCGGAGCTTCTGAGCTGCCTGCAATTGCGCGCAGATAAGCAGTTTAAAGCCAAGAATGGCCCGCTGGACTGCGTACAGAAGAACTACCATCTGGCGGAAAACGACGGCAGCGGCGCGGTCTCCCTGGCGGAAGATTTCGCTAACCGTCTGCGCAAAAATCTGAAGAAATACGAGAAATGGGCGCGTCAGGAAGGGATTGAGTGTTACCGCCTGTATGATGCCGATTTGCCGGAGTATAACGTCGCGATCGACCGCTACGGCGAGTGGGTTGTGGTACAGGAGTATGCGCCGCCGAAGACGGTTGATGCGCATAAAGCGCGTCAGCGTCTGTTCGATATTATCGCGGCAACGATCTCCGTGCTTGGCATTGCGCCGAATAAGCTGGTGTTGAAAACCCGCGAGCGGCAGAAAGGGAAAAACCAGTATCAGAAAATGGCCGAGAAGGGCGATTTCCTTGAGGTTCAGGAGTATAACGCGCGTCTGTGGGTCAACCTGACCGACTATCTGGATACCGGTCTGTTCCTTGACCACCGTATTGCGCGTCGCATGCTGGGCCAGATGAGTAAAGGCAAGGACTTCCTCAACCTCTTCGCCTACACCGGCAGCGCCAGCGTTCATGCCGGCCTTGGCGGGGCGCGTTCGACGACCACCGTCGATATGTCGCGTACTTATCTCGAATGGGCCGAACGTAACCTGCGCCTCAACGGCTTAACCGGACGCGCGCATCGCCTGATGCAGGCTGACGTGCTGGGCTGGCTGCGCGAGAGCGATGAACAGTTCGATCTGATCTTTATCGATCCGCCGACGTTCTCTAACTCAAAACGCATGGAAGATGCCTTTGACGTGCAGCGCGACCATCTGCGTCTGATGACCGATCTCAAACGTCTGCTGCGAAAAGGCGGCACGATTATGTTCTCGAATAACAAACGCGGTTTCCGTATGGATCATGACGGGCTGGCGCAACTGGGGCTGAAAGCGCAAGAAATTACCCAAAAAACGCTGTCTCAGGATTTCGCCCGTAACCGTCAGATCCACAACTGCTGGCTGATTACTGCAGCCTGAAAGGAATAAAGAATGTCATTAATTAGTATGCATGGTGCCTGGCTCTCCTTCAGCGACTCTCCGCTGCTGGATAATGCCGAGTTGCATATCGAAGATAACGAGCGCGTCTGTCTGGTCGGGCGTAACGGCGCGGGCAAATCCACCCTGATGAAAATCCTTAACCGGGAGCAGGGGCTGGATGACGGGCGCATTATTTATGAGCAGGATCTGGTGGTCGCGCGACTGCAGCAGGATCCGCCGCGCAATGTGACCGGAACCGTCTATGATTTCGTTGCGGAAGGTATCGCCGAGCAGGCGGCCTACCTCAAAGGCTATCACGATGTTTCGCAGTTGGTAATGACCGACCCGAGCGACAAGAACCTGAATGAACTGGCGCGTCTGCAGGAGCAACTGGATAATTTAGGGCTGTGGCAGCTCGATAGCCGTATTAACGAAGTGCTGGAGCAGCTTAATCTCGATCCCAACGCCGAGCTCTCCTCGCTTTCCGGCGGCTGGCTGCGTAAAGCGGCTCTCGGCCGTGCCCTGGTCAGCGGGCCGCGCGTGCTGCTGCTCGATGAACCGACCAACCACCTGGATATTGAAACCATTGACTGGCTGGAAGGTTTCCTCAAGACCTTCAAAGGGACCATTATTTTCATCTCGCACGACCGTTCCTTTATTCGCAACATGGCGACGCGGATTGTCGATCTCGATCGCGGCAAGCTGGTGACCTACCCGGGGAACTACGATCAGTATCTGCTGGATAAAGAAGAAGCGCTGCGCGTCGAAGAGCTCCAGAATGCGGAATTCGATCGTAAACTGGCGCAGGAAGAGGTGTGGATCCGTCAGGGGATCAAAGCGCGTCGTACCCGTAACGAAGGGCGGGTGCGGGCACTGAAAGCCATGCGCCGCGAACGTGGCGAGCGCCGTGAAGTGATGGGCAGCGCGAAGATGCAGGTCGAAGAGGCTGCTCGCTCGGGTAAGATTGTCTTCGAAATGGAGAACGTCAACTACCAGGTTGATGGCAAGGTCCTGATTAAAGATTTCAGCGCCCAGATCCAGCGCGGTGACAAAATCGCCCTGATTGGTCCAAACGGCTGTGGGAAAACCACGCTGCTGAAATTGATGCTTGGTCAGCTGAAGGCGGATAGCGGGCGTATTCACGTCGGGACCAAGCTGGAAGTGGCCTACTTCGACCAGCACCGTGCGGAGCTTGACCCGGATAAAACGGTGATGGACAATCTTGCGGAAGGCAAGCAGGAAGTGATGGTCAACGGCAAGCCGCGTCACGTTCTGGGCTACCTGCAGGACTTCATGTTCCATCCGAAACGCGCGATGACACCGGTGCGCGCGCTGTCCGGCGGTGAGCGTAACCGCCTGCTGCTGGCGCGTCTGTTCCTGAAACCGAGCAACCTGCTGATCCTTGATGAACCGACAAACGATCTGGATGTCGAGACCCTCGAGCTGTTGGAAGAGCTGGTCGACGGTTATCAGGGCACCGTGATGCTGGTCAGCCACGACCGTCAATTCGTCGATAATACCGTTACCGAGTGCTGGATCTTCGAAGGGGAAGGGCGCATCGGGCAATATGTCGGCGGCTATCACGACGCCCGCGGTCAGCAAGCGCAGTATCTGGCGCAAAAGCAGCAGATTAGCAAAAAAGCGGTAGAAGCTGCTCAACCGAAAGCAGAAAGTGTCAAACGAGCGTCAGGCAAACTAAGCTATAACCTGCAGCGCGAACTGGAACAGTTGCCGCAACGGCTCGAAGAACTGGAAACCCAACTGCAAACGCTGCAGGAACAGGTTGCCGATCCTTCTTTCTTTGGCCAGTCCCATGATCATACGCAGCAGGTGCTGGCACAGCTGGCCGAGGCGGAACAGGCGCTGGAAACAGCCTTTGAACGCTGGGAATATCTCGAAGGATTAAAAAACGGCGCATAAGCTGAGGAGTTTTCATGTGCGATCATCATCATGCTGCGCGGCATATTCTGTGCCCACAATGTGATTTGCTGGTGGCTTTGCCGCAGCTGGAGCATCGCCAGAAAGCCGTATGCCCGCGCTGTGGCACGACGCTGACAACTTCGTGGGACGCGCCCCGGCAGCGTCCTACAGCCTATGCGCTGGTGGCGTTATTTATGCTGCTGTTGGCCAACCTGTTTCCCTTCGTGGATATGCAGGTGAGCGGTCTCAGCAGCGAAATCAAGCTGCTGGAAATCCCCGGGGTGCTGTTTAGCGAAGATTACGCCAGCCTCGGCACCTTCTTTTTACTCTTCGTACAGTTGGTGCCCGCTTTTTGTCTGGTCACCATTCTGCTACTGGTCAACCGCATCCATATGCCGCGCGCGTTAAAGGCGTTTCTGGCGCGCATTCTGTTTCACCTCAAAACCTGGGGAATGGCGGAGATTTTCCTCGCCGGGGTGCTGGTGAGCTTCGTCAAGCTGATGGCATACGGTGATATCGGCGTCGGCTTAAGCTTCGCTCCCTGGTGTCTGTTCTGCATGCTGCAGCTGCGAGCGCTGCAGTGCGTAGACCGACGCTGGTTGTGGGACGATATTGCCCCGATGCCGGCGGTGACGCAGCCGCTGAAGATCGGCGTGACGGGGATCCGCCAGGGACTCCGTTCATGTTCGTGCTGTACCGCGGTTTTGCCCGCTGATGAAGCCGTTTGTCCCCGCTGTCAGACAAAAGGTACCGCGCGACGCAAACATAGCCTGCAGTGGACGCTGGCCCTGCTGCTGACCTCATGCGTCCTTTATCTGCCCGCTAATATCATGCCGATCATGATTACCGATTTACTGGGCGATAAATTGCCGTCAACGATCATGGCAGGGGTGATCCTGCTGTGGAGTGAAGGTTCATACCCGGTGGCGCTGGTGATATTTATTGCCAGTATTATGGTACCGACGCTGAAAATGCTCGCCATTGCCTGGCTGTGCTGGAACGCTAACGGTAACGGGCAGCGTGATTCGGAGCGCATGCACCTGATTTACGAAATTGTGGAGTTTGTTGGCCGCTGGTCAATGATTGATGTTTTTGTCATCGCTGTGCTCTCGGCGCTGGTGCGCATGGGAGGGTTGATGAGTATCTATCCTGCGATCGGGGCGGTGATGTTTGCGCTCGTTGTTGTCATGACAATGTTCTCAGCCATGACCTTTGACCCTCGTTTGTTGTGGGACCGTGAACCAGATTCAAGCCATGAGGAAATGCAGCAGCATGGAAAATAAGAGCGGAGAAGCGAAAGTGCAAAAGGTGAAGAACTGGTCACCCGTGTGGATCTTCCCCATCGTCACTGTGCTAATCGGCGCGTGGATTCTTTTTTATCACTACAGCCATCAAGGGCCGGAGGTGACGCTGATCACCACCAACGCTGAAGGGATTGAAGGGGGGAAAACCCGGATTAAAAGCCGCAGCGTGGATGTGGGGGTAGTCGAGAGCGCCACGTTGACCGACGATCTGACGCACGTAGAGATTAAAGCCCGGCTGAACGCCGGCATGAAGAAACTGTTGCATGAAGATTCCGTTTTTTGGGTCGTCAAACCGCAGGTAGGACGTGAAGGGATCAGTGGACTCGGCACGCTGCTGTCAGGAGCGTATATTGAACTGCAGCCGGGGACGAAAGGTGGGGAACCCGCCCGTTTCCCGCTGCTGGATTCTCCGCCGCTGGCTTCACCGGATGCAAAAGGGATCCGTATTCTGCTGGAGAGTAATAAAGCGGGTCAGCTGTCGCCTGGCGATCCGGTACTTTTCCGTGGCTATCGCGTTGGTTCGGTGGAAACCAGTTCCTTTGATGCCCAAAAGCGCAGGATCACCTATCAGCTGTTTATCAATGCGCCCAACGATCGTCTGGTCACAACCAACGTCCGCTTCTGGAAAGACAGCGGTATTGCGGTCGATCTTTCTTCATCCGGGATGCGCGTGGAGATGGGATCGCTGGCGACCCTGTTCGGCGGCGGCGTCAGCTTTGATATCCCGGAAGGTCTGGATATGGGCGAGCCGGTGGCGAACAAAACGGGCTACCATCTCTTTGACGATCAGAAGAGCATTCAGGATTCAGTCTTTACCCAGCATATTGACTACGTCATGTTCTTTAAAGACTCCGTGCGCGGGCTGCAGCCGGGAGCTCCGGTCGAGTTCCGTGGAATTCGCCTGGGTACCGTCGGGAAAGTGCCGTTCTTTATTCCAGGGCTGTATCAGCACCTGAATGAAGACTACCGCATCCCGGTGGAAGTCCGTATTGAACCAGAACGGCTGATCAGTCAGCTCGGCGGCGATCCAAATATCCGTACGCATATTGATGATCTGATTAATCGCGGCTTGCGGGGATCGCTGAAAACAGGGAACCTGGTGACCGGTGCGCTGTATATCGATCTCGACTTCTATCCGAAGGCGCCTCCGCGCGGCAAGATTCAGGAGTTTGGAAGCTATCCGATCATTCCAACAATCAGCGGTGGTCTGGCGCAGATCCAGCAGCGTCTGATGGAAGCGCTGGATAAGATTAACAACCTGCCGATAAACCCGCTGCTGGAACAAGCGACCACCACGCTGGCGCAAAGTGAAAAAACGATGCAGCACGTTCAGACCACGCTGGATAGCCTGAACAAGATAGCGGCAAGCCCATCAATGCAGCAGCTTCCTGGCGATATGCAGAATACGCTGCGCGAACTGAACCGCAGTATGCAGGGCTTCCAGCCTGGCTCGGCGGCATACAATAAAATGGTGGCCGATATGCAGCGACTGGATCAGGTTCTTCGCGAACTGCAGCCGGTACTGAAAACGCTCAATGATAAGAGCAATGCGCTGGTATTCGAGGCCAAGGATAAGAAAGATCCTCAGCCGAAGGGAGCAAAATAATGAAAAAATGGCTAATTGTGGCTGCGGCCTGCGCGTTGGCGGCTTGCAGCAGTGGGGAAAATAAAACCTACTATCAGCTTCCGGTTGTACAAAGCGGCGCACAAAGCGCCGCCCACCAAAGCAAAAACCTGTTGTGGGTTGAACAGGTCAGCATCCCGGATTATCTGGCGGGCAACGGGGTGGTCTATCAGACCAGTGACGTGCAGTATGTCATTGCCAATAACAATCTGTGGGCCAGCCCGCTCGATCAGCAGCTGCGTACCACGCTGGTGGCGAATCTGAGTGCTCAGCTTCCGGGCTGGGTGGTTGCTTCGCAGCCTCTGGGCAGCGAACAGGATACGCTCAATGTGGCGGTTAATGGCTTCCATGGCCGTTACGATGGCCGGGTCATCGTTAGCGGTGAGTGGTTGCTGAAGCACCAGGGTCAGCTGATTAAGCGCCCGTTCAACATTGAGCTTAAGCAGCAGCAGGATGGCTATGATGCGATGGTGAAGACTCTGGCTCAGGCCTGGTCTCAGGAAGCCACGGCAATTGCCAGCGAACTGAATCGCCTGCCATAAGTAAAATGAATGAAAATGAAGCGCCGCGGTGGACTGAAAAACCCCCGCGGTTTTTTATTTGTCTCGTCAGATCGTTACTTGTGCCGGTTCACATTTTTTGTACAAATGAATTTTCATGTAGCTCACAATTATGACAATGGCGTGAATTTTGCGCATTGACGTTGCCTCTGATTCGCGGTATTCGTTAACCGTGGTTGCATATTTAGTGACCACTGTTTTCTTTTCCACCAGATCAAATAATGAGGGAAACGAGGCATGAAGAGACAAAAACGAGATCGCCTGGAACGGGCACATCAACGTGGATACCAGGCCGGGATAACCGGAAGATCGAAAGAAATGTGTCCCTACCAGACCTTGAACCAAAGGTCCTACTGGCTAGGAGGCTGGCGAGAAGCCATGGAGGACAGGGTACAAACTGCCTGACTGTCTCTTTAAAAAAAGAAGCCTCCGCAGAGCGGGGGCTTCGCCTTTTTCAAGCATTGCTGCTTATCAGAATGCGGACGTATCCTGGAACAGACCCACTTTCAGATCGTTTGCGGTGTAGATCAGACGATCGTCAACCAGCACTTCACCATCCGCCAGGCCCATAATCAGACGACGGTTAACAACGCGTTTGAAGTGAATACGGTAAGTGACTTTCTTTGCCGTCGGCAGTACCTGGCCGGTGAATTTCACCTCGCCAACTCCCAGCGCGCGGCCTTTGCCTTCGCCACCGAGCCAGCCCAGATAGAAGCCTACCAGCTGCCACATGGCATCCAGCCCCAGACAGCCAGGCATAACCGGATCGCCGATAAAGTGGCAACCGAAGAACCACAGGTCCGGGTTAATATCGAGTTCTGCTTCAACATAACCTTTATCGTAGTTACCACCCGTCTCAGTCATTTTGATGACGCGGTCCATCATCAGCATATTCGGCGCGGGTAACTGTGGGCCTTTTGCGCCAAACAGTTCACCACGGCCAGAGGCAAGAAGGTCTTCTTTCGTATAGGATTCGCGTTTATCTACCATGTTTTCAGTAAGCCTTATTTTGAGTTCGGGACGCAGGATAGCTAACACGTGTAAGCTGAACAAGTCCGATCAGTTAGAACCTGAACCACCTAACCAGCGTAGCGGCCACGGAAAACGATGACGACTCTCTTGCTGCGTCGCCTGCGCGATCCGTTCCTGGATGGTTTGCCGTAAAGTTTGCCCTTCGCCATCCCATAGCAGCTGGGTCAGAACCGGCAGCGCTTCCGTGACATCTTCCACAGCCCAGATGAAAAACTGCTCGTCAGCGACGGCCTGCCGGAGTTCTGCTGCCAGACTCAGGTGGCGGATATTTGCCGCAGGAATAATGACCCCTTGCTTACCGGTTAATCCGCGCTGCTGGCAAATGGTGAAAAAGCCTTCGATCTTCTCATTAAGGCCGCCTACCGGCTGCACGCGACCAAACTGATCGACGGAACCGGTAATGGCAATGCTCTGATTAATCGGTACGCCGGCGAGAGCACTGATTAGCGCACATAGCTCGGCCATCGAGGCGCTGTCGCCGTCGACTTCACTGTAGGATTGTTCGAAGGTCAGCGAAGCCGTGAAGGGGAGCTGCTGTTCGAGCTCCAGCTCGGACATCAGGAACGCCTGCATGATCATCATGCCTTTGGCATGGATGTTGCCACCCAGCTCCGCCTTACGTTCAACGTCGATGAACTCACCGTCACCGATGTGTACGACGCAGCTGATGCGAGACGGTTCGCCAAACGGACGCGGATGTCCGGGGAATTCGATGACCGACAAGGCGTTAATCTGGCCGATGCATTCGCCTTCGGTTTCAATCATTATCTGCTCTTGCAGGATTTCATCCTGAATCCGCTCGGCGAGATAGCCTTCACGCCACTCGCGCCGGGCCAGCATGGTTTGCATCTCTTCCGCGGTGATCTGCCCACCTTCGCAGAACGCCGCTGCTTCTCGCAGCTGACGGGCTATCCAGAGCGGGCACAGCGGTAATGTCTCCTGATCGCCGGTATAACGCGCGGCTTCCTGAATCAACAGGGGCCAGGCGTCAGCGGTCAGTTCCGGTAGTCCGAGCTGCTGCGCGTTTTTCCCGACCCACTGACACCACAGCTTGAGCGTATCCGCATCGGCAATCTGTAGATTCTCTTCGTATTCGCTGTAAATCGCCTGAGCGGAGAGTTCGGGCTCCATCTCCTGGAAATCGGCCAATGAATCACGCTCCCCAACCAGAATCACCTTCAGGCTGAGCGGCATAGAGGGAATCGCGACCGGCAGAGGACGAGACTCATCAATGGACAGCCAGTCAAAGCGCTGGCGGGTGACCATGCTTTTCAGGCGCATCCAGAGCAGCGGTTGAGCGAGTAACGCGCGCAGAGAGATAATCAGTACGCCGCCGTTGGCACGGTGCACCAGACCTGGCTGGAGAGTGATTTCGCCGTTAAATTGCCGTACGCAGCCAAAGAGCTGCTCTGCTTCTATCCAGTCGGCAGATTCAACCGGTGCGGAGCTGGCAAAATTATCGTCAGCATCTTTAGCCGGGGTGAGGGTGACGTTGCCGCCATTGACCTGATAGCGCACACCGTAGAGCGGTGCGGCAGGCTCATGTAAGGTTCGCGTTTCCGTCGCCAGCCACTGCAGGTACTCCGGTTCTTCCGGGGCTTTCACCAGCATGAATGGCGAGATGGTCGGAGTCACCAGAAGCTGCTCCAGACCATAGAATAAACGGGGCTGCAGTTCGCCGGAGAGGCCATCTTCTGCCTGAGCTAAATCGGCTTGTGCAAACAGCGCCTGATAACTTTCCGTATCAGGAGCAAGGTCGTTTCGGGTAAGTTTCGTAATGGTCAAAGTCGCTGTTTTTTAGTCAGATGTAAAACGCGCGATTATACCTGATGCTGCGTCTGAGCACACGGGGGATTGCGTTTGCCGTGATGATTACCGGGTTACCTGCATCACGAATGATGATTTATTCTCAGCACATTGGGAAAAAACTGATATCCTGAAATGAGTTACACGGTCACATTGAGATCGCAATGAAATATCAACAACTGGAAAATCTTGAAAGCGGCTGGAAATGGAAATATCTGGTAAAAAAGCACCGGGAAGGTGAGCTGATTACCCGCTACATTGAAGCCAGCGCAGCGAAAGCCGCGGTCGATGTCTTACTGACGCTCGAAAATGAACCTGTTCTGGTGCATACCTGGATTGAGCAGCATATGAATCCGGAGTTAATGAACCGGATGAAGCAGACAATCCGCGCGCGTCGGAAACGGCACTTCAACGCTGAGCATCTGCACACGCGTAAAAAATCGATCGATCTGGAGTTTATCGTCTGGCAGCGCCTGGCGGGACTCGCGCAGCGGCGTGGAAAAACCCTGTCTGAAACCATCGTACAGTTGATTGAAGACGCCGAGCATAAAGAGAAGTACGCCAGTAAAATGTCCAGCCTGAAGCATGATTTACAGGTGCTGTTGGGGAAAGAGTAGCTGCAGAGGACAGGGCGAGACAGTATCGGGCAGGCTATGTGTTGATGCCAGAAATAAGTCCAAAAAAAACCCCGCAAAAGCGGGGTTTTTTATCGGTAGTAAAACTTAAGCCTGCGGCTGAGTTACTACGTCTTTGTAACCTTTAACTTCGATCTCTACGCGACGATCTGGGCCCAGGCAGTCGATCAGTGCAGCGCGAGCTTTCACGTTGTCACAGGTATTGCCGGTAACCGGGTTGGATTCACCCATACCACGTGCGGAGATTTTGCCAGCCGGGATACCTTTAGATACCAGGTAATCAACAACGGACTGAGCACGTTTCTCAGACAGCTGCTGGTTGTAAGCGTCAGAACCGATACGGTCGGTGTAGCCCAGAACCACTGCAGAACCGTCTTTCGGATCCATGTTGCTCAGCTGAGTGTACAGCTGATCCAGAGCCTGCTGACCTTCCGGTTTCAGGGTAGATTTGTTGAAGTTGAACAGAACGTCAGACTTCAGAGTGAAGTGCTTAGTCGTCACTTCCGGAGCCGGTGCCGGTGCCGGAGCAACAACCGGAGCTGCTTCTTCCTGACCGAAACGGTAAGAAACACCCAGGCTCAGCATGCCGTTGTCAGGACGCGCGCCAACGGTACCTGCGTCACCGATGTTGTTAACCCACTGGTATTCCAGACGGGTAGCGATGTCACGAGTAACAGCCCACTCTAAACCACCAGCAAATACCGGGGATACGCCAGTGTCGTGTTCGCTGCGGGAAACGCCGGTAGAACCGTAGTTGCCGTCAGCATCTGCACGCCAGACCATACCACCCAGACGGGTATAGATATCCAGATCGTCAGTGATCGGGTAACCCAGTTTAGCAGTCAGCTGAACGCCCTGAGCTTTGAAAGCGCCGTTGTCTACGCTGCCTTTATAAGCCATACGGCCCAGCCAGTCGTAACCCATTTCAAAACCGAGGTACGGGTTAACCTGATAACCACCGAACGCACCAGCACCCAGCTGATCGTTACGGGTCGGGCCGTTGTTGTTCTGGAAACCGTTACCGTAGAAACCGGTATCGTGATACTGGGACCAGCCCAGTTTACCACCTGCATACCAGGTGTTATCTTTCGGTGCGGCCTGCGCTACGGTAGCGAAGCCAGCCAGTGCCACTGCAATCGCGATAGCTGTCTTTTTCATTTTTTGCGCCTCATTATCATCCAAAATTCGCCATGAAGTTACAAAAGACCTCACGGTTAAATCCTTCACCCGGGGCGTGACTTGTTGTTAACTATGCTGATACATGCAGCGTAAGCCGATCACCCCTGGCGATGTAAAGTCTACAACTTAGTTCGAAACTTACAAGTGTGAACTCCGTCAGGCATATGAAAAAAAAGGGTTGTGTACACAAGATTTAACAAATATGGTTAATTTTTATTCGCCAAATAAAGCCGCGAAACCGCATCAGACAGGCATTCCGCTACAAATCACCCTGTTTTAAAAAGGGTATTGTTGTAAGCAAAAAAAATTCCAGGATTAATCCTAATTTGGCTTAATGATACAAATTCGAGTGAATTTTTAGCCCGCTGAGTTGTCTCCCAGCCTGGTTCGTATTTCCAACCGGCCGCATGATAAACCCCATTGCATTACCCTCTTGTGCGGCAATGGCCAGGCGTTCATGCTCTTCTGCCGCCAGCTCATCTGCCAGCCAGCCAATCACCACACTGTAATTCCCAGTGCGCAGCGCGCGGATCATCGACTCGACGGTGTTGAAAGGGGAGAGCTGATTAATCTGCATAACCTTCGACAGCGGTAATCCGGAAGACTGAACCCATTCGCGACTCAATTTCTGCTTCGGCGTCAGCCAGAGCTGCCAGCGAGACTGCTGGCCGAGCTGCTGTAATAAAGGTAGCAGGAGTAATTGTGTCATCATCGGTTGATCTTCACGGTAGACAATTTCACTGATCAGCCCGCTGGCCGGTTGTTCGACAACGTCATGTGAAGGGCGACGTACTGAAGCAGAAGTCAGTGATGAACGATTTGCGTAAGCTGAAGTAAACATAGTCTATCCCGCCTGTGGGTTACTGTATGAATATACAGTATATCCAGCAGGGGAAAAGATCAACCTCATTTATCGCTTCATTGGTTGAAAATTGTACATGATTTTTGTCGATTCCGCGCCTGAGCGTTCTGGTGGGGAGAGCGCGATTCTTATCACCAATCGTCGTGGCGCAAGCCAATCGCCTGGCCCAGCGCTATATGCACATTGCCCAATTTACCATGCGGCTTGCCAAACTATTCACCGGCATTTCAGTGAGCAGGGCTGGCGTATTTATTACTTATATATCGGGTATTCCCGCCAGACTGTTTTCTGAAAGCCCCTCGCAAAATGATGATTAAATGTTGAACAGTGTAAAAATCATCTTGCTGCAATATACGAAGTCACTTATTTTCTATATTAACGGATCCGTTAACAAATAATCTTCTATTTACATGATTAACAAAGGAATAATCATGAAGAAAATGTCATCTTTACGGTTCCATCAACTCCAGGAATGTTTATCTCCACTCGGCAAAATAAGCTGTCGCCCGCTGTTTGGCGGCTATAGCCTTGCCATAGACGATACCGTTTTTGCCATGGTCGCCGAGGGCGAAATCTATCTTAAAATTTGTGAGCAGAGCGCGGAATATCGCGTTGTGCATGCCACTCCACTCTTGACGATGCGGAAAAATGGTCGCCCGGTCTTACTGAAATATTATCAGGTTGACGAGACCCTCTGGGGGGATAGCAAAACGCTTTTCAATCTATCGGCGTCCTCATTACAAAGTGCACGCAATGAAAAGCGTCTACAGCATGCGTCCGGAAGATTAAAAGATCTCCCGAATATCAGTTTTCATATGGAGCTGCTGTTGATTAACGCAGGCGTGAGCGATGAAAAAATGCTCCGTCAGTTTGGTGCGGAGAAAGTCTGGTTGAAATTGCGGGAATCAAACAAAGCACTTACGTTGAATGTTCTCTATGCGCTGGAAGGGGCTATTGCCGGGGTGCATTCCGCAGCGCTCCCGACGCAGCGGCGTCAGGAGCTTAAGGTATGGGCCGGCAGCCAGCACAAAAATATCGATCTTTACTCGGGTTGAACCGCAACCTGCTTTTGCAACCTGCAGATTTCCGGCAACAGCGCCAGCAGCAGACCAATTTGCTGCAGCACCAGCGGCTCTTTGCTGTCAGCCCGGGGCTCAAGATGTTGGATCCGGGTCTGCAAACTATTAAGCGCCTGCTGCACCCGCTGTTCGTCGGCAGGCGTGTGGTGCAGCGCATCATCAACGTAGCAGACGGCATCATCAAGCAGGGCGAGAATTTCCGCAGTCGTGAGTTTTTCCCGGTGCGCACCGAGTGCGGAAATATAGCTGGTAAAGGTATGGTTCAGGCAAAGTAAACGGAATGCCGTTTCGCGCATGGCTGAGTTAGCCCGCGGTTCCGTCGACAGGTTTGATACCACAGATGCCAGTTCACCATCCCGGCTATGGGCATCGCGGCGGGCAACGCGATAGGCCAGGCGGTTATCGCGTCCCTGGTGATATTGCTCGAGGATGGCATCGAGGTAGCGGCAGTTGGCGTTGATAGCCTGATCCAGCGCCCGTGGCAGATTGCGGAACTTCCAGTCTGGCCAGATAAAGCTCACCGCCGCCCAGGCGATAGCACAGCCAATCAGCGTATCGAAAATACGCGGCAGCGCGACCTCGAAACCTTCGCCTAGCAGGTTAAAGCACAGCAGAACCAGCAGGGTGATGAACATCGTCGCGTGGGCATACTGCACGTTGCGAAAAGCAAAGAACAGCACGCCGGTCAGAACAATGAGCAGCAGTTGGCCTTCAACCGATGGCACGAGCAGTAATATCGGCAGGCCTATGGCCACCCCGATCAGGGTACCGATAATCCTCAGCGCGAGTCGATGACGGGTGGCGTTATAGTTCGGCTGGCAGACAAACAGGCTGGTCAGGAGTATCCAGTAACCGTGGTTTAAGCCGGTGAACTGGATAAACGCATAGCCGGTACAGAGGACCAATGACATCCTGACCGCATGACGGAACAGAGCCGATTCTGGAGACATGTTGCGGCGCAGCCGCAGCCAAATATCGCTGAAACTGTTAAGTCCGTCGTCTGCGAGCAGGTTTTCGGTTGCGCTGTTCGCCGGGGCACTGGTTTGCGCCGACTCAATGGTTGCCAGCTGAGCGTCGATAGCGCGGAGATTGTTAAGCAGAAAGCCCAGCGCTTTCATCTGTTCAGCCGGAGCGCCGCTGGCCTGCACGCGGTCGAGGGCGGCATCAAGGTGCATAAATGCCCGCTCGAAATGGGCATCGTGCTGGTAGGGCTCGCGTAAAAGAATCGCGCGGGACAGTTTCTGGCATGCCTGCGCCTGCATCGACAGCATGCGCTGGAAGCGGAACATCACATCGCTATAGCGAAAATGATCGCGCAGCGTTTGGTACTGAATGTGCGATGAACTGGCGCGCTCGTGAATATCCTGAGCAACAAAGTAGTATTGCAATGTGCGACGGGTGCCGCGCTGGCCGCGGTCGCCGCGCAGACGCGTCAGCAGAGAGACCTTGGTCTGATTGAGCGTCGTCACCAGTTGACCATTGGCAATGGCTAAATCATATAGCGGCGCCTGGCTCTCATCTTCAATATCCGGGTCAAACAGACGGGATTTAAGATCCAGGTAATGCGCCAGCTGTTCATAGCTGCGCGCAAGATTATCCTGAAGAGGGCGAATCGGGAAAATCAGGTGTCCGCAGAGGGTCAGCAGGTTGTACCAGACTGCACCGGTCAGCAGAAAGAACGGCTGCAGATACCAGCGATCGTAGAGCGTTACCCCCAGCATGGTATAAATGGCGATCAGCAAGGCGCCAAATGCGATGGTGGCGTAACGCTGCCCCAGACCGCCGAGCAAGATAAATCCGGTGGTCGATACGGTTAACCCAAGCGCAAACAGCCAGGGCCAGGGGAACAGTAGCTCCACCGAAGCGGAAGCAATAAAGAAACACACTAGCGTGATGGCCAGATTGCGCAACCGGCCGGCCAGACGATCGTCGAGGTCGGTCAATGCCGCGGCCACCACGCCCAGCGTCAGGGGAATGGTCAGTTTGACTTCGCCAAGCCACCATGGAACGGCGGTTGTGCCGCAGAGTGCGATAAAAATCCTGGCGTTATATAGCCAGGCACTGTTCCATGTATAACGGCGTAGCAAGGGGCTAAGCATGGTCGTGTTCCGTCCGGTTACTGAAAGCGACGACGCGCATTCGCTTCACGCGCGGCGCGAGCCGTTTCGACGGAAACCACTCGACGTCCCACCGGCCATAATGCAATGGCGGCAATTTTAAAATTGGCGATACCGACCGGGATGCCGATGATGGTCAGGCATTGGGCGATGCCGCTGAAAATATGCATCAGGCACAGCCACCAGCCAAAAAAGATAAACCACAAAATATTCAGAATCGTGCCACCGGCATTCAGCAGGCTATTTTTGCCTTGCGGTTCAAGTTCATCGACATGAATGGCTTCATTACCGTAAGGCAGCAAGGAGAGTCGGGTAATCTCCCAGCATGAGCGGGTTAATGGCAGGGTGAAGATCAGGATGATGCTGACCAGAGTTGCCAGCAGCCAGCCCAGCGTGGTGGCGAAACCGCCAAGGATAAAGTTCAAAATATTCAGAATGGTACGCATAAACCCTCAGTTCAGTCCTGGAGATAATAAGTCCTGACCATTGTAACGTTTTTTACGCTGGAGCACCTGGTCGCTGGCGGTTAAACTTAAAAACATCCAACCTGATTGAAATTCGGCATGATATGGAACTTAAAGCGACAACATTGGGCAAACGTATGGCACAGCATCCTTACGACCGGGTGCAACTGCTAAACGCGGGAGTAAAAGTCTCGGGTGATAACCATGAGTATCTTATCCCTTTCAATCAGTTATTGTCAGTTCAATGTAAGCGCGGCCTGGTCTGGGGCGAACTGGAGTTCGTTTTACCGGACAGCAAAGTCGTGCGTTTACACGGCACCGAGTGGAATGAAACGCAGCGTTTTTATCATCATCTGAATACCCTGTGGCAGCAGTGGAGCGCGGAAATGAGCGGTATTGCCGCCGGTGTTCTCCAGCAGCAGCTGGAGGAGGTTGCCCGCGCCAGCGCCGAAGGCAAGTGGCTGACCCGCCAGCAGGTTACTGACATTCAGGTGAAGATTCGCCGTGCGTTGACCGGTCTGCCAATGCCGACCAGCCGTCTTGAGGCTTTCGAGAACTGTCGTGAGCTGTGGCGGCAGTGCCAAAGCTGGCTGGCCGATACCGAAGAGGCCCGGCTGGCTCATAATCAGGCTTTTACGGAATCGATGCTGGAGCAGTATCGCGGATTTTTTACCAGCGTCGAAACCTCTCCGCTGAATCCTGCGCAGGCGCGGGCGGTGGTCAACGGCGAGCGCGCTTTATTGGTGCTTGCCGGGGCCGGAAGCGGCAAAACGTCCGTGCTAGTGGCGCGAGCCGGATGGTTATTAACGCGGGGAGAAGCCGCCGCCGACCAGATTCTGCTGCTGGCATTTGGCCGCCAGGCGGCGCAGGAAATGGATGAGCGTATTCGTGAACGGCTGGGTTCAGAAGAGATTACGGCGCGCACCTTTCACTCTCTGGCACTGCATATTATTCAGCAGGGCAGCAAAAAAGTGCCGACCATCAGCAAGCTGGAGAGCGACAGCACGGCCCGCCAGACCTTGCTGCTGAAAAACTGGCGCCAGCAGTGTCAGGAGAAAAAAGCGCAGGCCAAGGGGTGGCGGCAGTGGCTGGAAGAAGAGATGGGCTGGCAGGTGCCGGACGGCGAATTCTGGCAGGATAAAAAAATTCAGCGACGGATGGCCAGTCGCCTCGATCGCTGGGTTAGTCTGATGCGAATGCACGGGGGATCGCAGGCGGAGATGATCGCCGGCGCGCCGGAAGAGGTGCGCGACCTGTTCGGTAAGCGCGTTAAGCTGATGGCGCCGTTGTTAAAAGCGTGGAAAACGGCGCTGAAAGACGAAGGCGCGGTCGATTTTTCCGGGTTGATACATCAGGCGATTAATATTCTGGATAAAGGACGCTTCGTCAGCCCGTGGAAACATATCCTGGTCGACGAGTTCCAGGATATCTCGCCGCAGCGCGCTGCCTTGCTTGCTGCGCTGCGTCGGCAGAACACGCAGGCGACGTTATTTGCCGTTGGCGATGACTGGCAGGCTATCTATCGCTTTAGCGGGGCACAACTCTCTTTGACCACCGCATTTAATCACTATTTTGGCGAAGGCGATTGCTGCGCGCTGGATACCACCTACCGGTTTAACGGGCGTATTGGGGAGGTGGCGAACGGCTTTATACAACAAAACCCGCATCAGTTGAGTAAACCATTGAACAGCCTGACGGCCGGAGACAAGAAAGCCGTAACGTTGCTGGCGGACGATAAGCTCGACGATCTCCTCGATAAGCTCAGCGGCTACGCGAAACCGGAGCAGCGGATTTTATTGCTGGCGCGCTACCATCATTTGAAACCTGAGGCGCTGGAAAAAGCGGCGACGCGCTGGCCGCATCTGCAGCTCGATTTTATGACCATCCATGCCAGTAAAGGTCAGCAGGCGGATTATGTCATTGTCCTGGGACTTCAGGATGGTGATGATGCGTTTCCGGCCCCGGCGCGTGAATCCATTATGGAGCAGGCGCTGCTGCCGCAGCCGGAGGATTTTCCGGATGCGGAAGAGCGACGTTTGCTCTATGTCGCTATCACGCGTGCTCGGCTTCGCGTCTGGCTATTGTTCAATAAAGCGCGGCCTTCGCCATTTGTCGAAATGTTAGAAGATCTGGATGTGCCGGTGGCGAGAAAACCGTAAGTGCCGGCGGGCGGGCCGCCGGCCGGGATTACTTCAGTCGGTCGGCGAGGTAACGTTGATAATCCGGGATCAGAATATCGAGAGGTTCAGCGAAGTTCGGCGACAGAATAATAAAGTCGGCCGTTGAGGCATTGGTGGCTACAGGGATGTTCCACACCGTAGCCAGGCGCAGCAGTGCCTTGACATCCGGGTCGTGCGGCACAGCGTTGAGCGGATCCCAGAAGAAAATCAGCACATCGATTTTACCTTCCGAAATTAGCGCGCCGACCTGCTGATCGCCACCCATCGGTCCGCTCAGCATCGCGTTAACCTCCAGCCCGGTTGCGCGGGAGATAAGGTTACCGGTGGTGCCGGTTGCATAGAGTTCGTGCTGGGCCAGTAGCGGCTGGTGGCGCTCAACCCATTTCATCAGCATATCTTTACAGTGATCGTGAGCAACCAGCGCGATATGTTTGCGTGCGGGTAACGTACGTGTCGTCAGTTCCATATTTTTATTCCACATTTTGACCTGCAGACAGATTACTGGAAGTGACTGTTGCTGCAAGCATCCGGGTGAAAATTTTTGACGTATCCGTAAGTCAGGATGCATGGCCCGTTCAGTCGGATTAGCATACACTTGGGCTAAAGAGTGGAGGATTAAATGAAAGAGAACGATATTGCAGGCATTCTCACCTCAACCCAGACGATTGCGCTGGTGGGGGCGAGTGACAAACCGGATCGCCCAAGTTATCGGGTGATGAAATACCTTCTTGAACAGGGCTATCACGTTATCCCTGTTGCGCCGAAAGTCGCTGGTACCACGCTGATGGGGCAGAAAGGCTACGCCACCCTTGGCGATGTGCCGGAAAAAGTGGATATGGTCGATGTCTTTCGCAACTCCGATGCGGCGCTGGCCGTTGCTCAGGAGGCCATCGCCATTGGTGCGAAAACGCTGTGGCTGCAGCTGGGCGTGATTAACGAACAGGCGGCGGTACTGGCGCGCGAGGCTGGGCTGAATGTGGTGATGGATCGCTGCCCGGCGATTGAAATACCGCGTTTAGGGCTGGCGAAGTAAATAAAAAACCCCGCGATAGCGGGGTTTTTTTACATCAGTTACGTAGCCGCGGGGCCTGTAGCTGTCGACGAATCGTTCTGGCCAGCTCGTCCATTGACGGCTGTTCCGGATGTTCGTCGCTGGCTTCACCGCTCAACTGCGCTTCCGCAAGATAAGTGTGGATCGGCTGGCCGTCCTCATCTTCCATGACCACATGATACCAGGGCGACGCGCGCAGTTCGTCATTGGCTGCAATTTCATCCTCTTCCGGCTCGGCGAGCGAGTATACGGGATCGATATCAACAACCACGCCGAGGTAGCCCAATAGCGTATGGCGAACCTGCTGGCCGATACCGAATTTGCTGGCAATCATAGGCACCTCCTGGGAAACGTTATTACCTGCTATATGCGGGCAATGTTCCGCTTTTCAAGTTACATGATGCGACAGGCAAACCCTTTCAGATACAGCCCTTCCGGGTAGGTTGCAATCACCGGGTGATCGGCAGCCTGACGGAACTGTTCTATAAATTGTACATCACGTCCGGCATCAATTGCGGCATCGGCAATGATTTTCTGAAATAAATCGGTCGCCATCAAACCCGAGCAGGAGAAGGTCAGCAGGATACCGCCGGGATTCAAGAGCTGAATCGCCAGCATGTTGATATCTTTATAGCCGCGGCAGGCGCCCATCAGCTGGTTTTTATTCTCGACGAACTTCGGCGGATCCATGACGATAACGTCAAACTTCTCCCCCTGATCGCGATATTTACGCAGCAGTTTAAAGACGTCGTCGCGAACAAATTCCGCTCTGGAAAGGTCCAGCTTGTTCAGCTCTACGTTTTGTTTCGCAACGTCCAGCGCCTCCTGGGAGGTATCCACGCTAATAACCTGGCGGCAGCCGCCCATCAGAGCGGAAACAGCGAAACCACCGGTGTAGGAAAAGCAGTTAAGAACGCGCTTGTCGGTGACATAGCGGCGGGTCGCCAGACGGCTATCGCGCTGGTCGAGGTAGTAACCGGTTTTGTGGCCGCCCTGAATATCTACCAGCAGCTGCATACCGTGCTCGGTAATCGGCAGCAGGGCCGGCGGCAGTTCGCCGACGACGGGACCCTGAGCCAGCTCCAGTCCCTCTTTTTTACGCACCGCGACGTCACTCCGATCGTAGATAGAGCAGTCCGGAAACAGCGTTTGCAACGCGCTGATGATGGCGGCACGCTGGTATTCAGCACCGGCGCTCAGCAGCTGCAGTACGAAGAAGTTACCAAAACGATCGATGGTCACGCCCGGCAGGCCGTCGGATTCTCCGGCGATCAGACGATAGCTATCAAGGCCATCGCGGGCCGCCAGCCATTCGCGCCAGGTCTGAGCCTGCTGCAGACGACGCTCGAAAAAAGCGTTATCGATAGCTTCATTGCGATCGAAGCTCCAGACGCGAGCGCGGATCTGCGAAGAGGGCGAATACGCGCCGCGGGCCAGCCATTTTCCCTGCGAATCAACGATATCGATGGTCTCACCGGAACGAGCTTTACCTTCCATCCGGGCGACGGCGCCGGAGAAAATCCACGGATGGCGACGCAGCAGGGATTTCTCGCGTCCTTTGGTTAACACTAAGCGGGGGAAAATGGAATCTGTCATGGAGCTACCTTTAAGCAACGGGAATGTCGCACCGAAAAATGGCGCGTAGGTTAGCACAAGTGACCGGCGCAAGCATCATTCCACCTGCGCCGACAGGTGAGCGTTTCGGCACAAAATGCCGGCGCTTTGGCACAATAAAAACCTTCCCGCGATCTTACAGTGATTCCTCACCCAACGGAGGAAAACACGATGAAAACAGGATCCCGGTTAGCGACAATCTTGATTGCGGTTATCAGTACCAGCGCGGCAGCAGCGCCATTTCGCGTCACCAGCAGCGATATGCGCGAAGGCGACAGCCTGGCGACATCCCAACAGTTTAATGGTTTTGGCTGTCGCGGGGGGAATGTCTCGCCCCAGTTGACCTGGGAACATGCGCCGACGGGTACCCGCAGTTTTGCGGTGACCGCCTACGACCCGGATGCACCCAGCGGGAGCGGGTGGTGGCACTGGACGGTGGTGAATATACCGCCGACGGTTTCCAGTCTGGCGACTGGTGCCGGAGATAAAAACAACGCTAAACTGCCTGCAGGCGCCGTGCAGGGGCGGAATGACTTCGGCTATGCGGGCTTTGGCGGAGCGTGTCCTCCGCCCGGGGATAAGCCTCATCGTTACCACTTTACGGTATGGGCGCTGAATACGGCGACATTACCGATTGATGCACAGGCCAGCGGCGCGTTGGTGGGCTTTATGCTGCGCAGCTATGCTATCGCCAGCGCCCAGCTGACGGCCATGTCAGGACGCTAAACGACAGACAGAGAGCTCAAATGCGGAATATTCACTTTCAGCATAACGCGTTATCGGCGGCGGAAATCACCTCCCGGCGATTATATAAACTGCATCGCGTCAGGCTTTTTTCGCCTGCGCTGTGTCGGGTCAATCGAGGAAGTAAAATCATCGTGCAGGGGGCCAGTCAGATGCAGGCCACCCCGCAGCAGCTGATTATTTTGCCCGCCGACGTTGAGCTCGAGGTCATTAATCAGCCGGACAATGGGCTATTTTGTTCCGACCTGCTCTCATTGACCGCCGACCTGCTCGCGGATTTTAAAGCACGTTACATGAGCGAGCCGCCGCCCGGCCGGCTGACATCACTCTGCGCGCCGATGACTCCTGAGCTGTCGTTTATGTGGCAGAACGTGTTGCAAGCAGTGCGTGGGGGACTATCGACGGAACTGCAGCATCACCAGACGATGGGGCTGCTGCTGGCGTTGCAGCAGGCGGGATATGCCGGACCGCTGTTAAACGAAAGACAGCAGGATCTGACCGGCCAGGTACGGCAAATTATCATGCTGTCGCCGGCGGAGGCGTGGAGCGTTCCCCGGGTGGCAAAGATGTTGTTTTTGGGGGAATCGACGCTGCGCCGCCGTTTACAGCTGGAATCGCAAAGCTTTCGTCTGATCGTTGAAGAGGTTCGCATGGCGTACGCCTTAGGCCAGCTGCAGTCAACGTCGCTACCCATAGGCGAGATCGCGCTCAACAGCGGCTATCAGTCCGGGTCACGCTTTACCGCGCGTTTTCGTCAGCACTATGGCCTGTTGCCGAAGCATGTACGCTGACGAGAATTTGCTATTCTGTGCATCAGGGCAGGCCAAAAAAGGAGCGTAACGATGGCGACAATCTGCACAATGGCATGGGTTTATGGCTCGGTTCAGGGCGTGGGGTTTCGCTACTCGACGCAGCGGGAGGCGCTACGCCTGGGGCTGACGGGCTATGCTCGTAATCTTGATGATGGCAGCGTGGAGGTGCTGGCCTGCGGGGAGGAAGACCAGGTTGCGGCACTTATCGCCTGGCTAAAAGCCGGCGGGCCGCGCAGTGCGCGGGTTGACAGAGTCAATACCGAGCCTCATCAACCCACCAGAGAGTGGCAAAAATTTGCCATCCTCTATTAAATGCACTTCACCGGTTTAGGCAGGCCGGCAATTTTGGTGGCCTGTTTGGCCGGCCCTTTCGGGAACAGACGGTAGAGATAGCGGCTGTTGCCTTTCTCTTCGCCAAACTTATTCGCCATCGCCTTCACTAACATGCGAATGGCGGGCGAGGTGTTGAACTCCAGATAAAATTCGCGCACAAAACGCACCACTTCCCAGTGTTCAACGGAGAGCGTAATGCCTTCCTGCCCGGCGATAACTTCCGCCATGGCTTCGTTCCACTGTGTCGTCTCTTTCAGATAGCCTTCGCTATCGGTCTCAATTTCGTTGCCTTCAAAGATAAACATAATTCTTCACATACCGTTCAGACTGGCCGCAGTGTAGCAAAAAATAAGGCCCCGCATAAGCGGGGCCTGAGCACAGCGTCGGCAGAGGTTAGTCCCGGCTTGCGAAGCCAAGGATGCTCAGCAGGCTGACGAAGATGTTGTACAGCGACACGTACAGGCTGACGGTAGCGCGGATATAGTTGGTCTCACCGCCGCGGATAATATTGCTGGTTTCAAACAGGATTGCGCCTGAAGAAATCAGGATAAACACCGCGCTGATGGCCAGGTGCAGAGCCGGCAGCTGCAGGAAGATGTTAGCCACCATACCGATCAGAACCACCACTACGCCTGCCATCAGCATCCCGCCGAGGAAGGACATGTCTTTACGGGTGGTCAGCACATAGGCCGAGCAGCAGAAGAACACCAGAGCGGTACCGCCCAGCGCCAGACCAATCAGGTCACCCATGCCCGCAGACAGATAGGCGTTGAGCATTGGCCCAAGGATATACCCCAGGAAGCCGGTAAAGGCGAAGGCCGCCAGAATACCTGTCGGCTTATTGGCCAGTTTATAGGTCAGGAACATCAGACCATACATACCCACCAGCGTCAGAATCAGCCCTGGAGAAGGTAGCATCAGCACCGTGCTGGCCGTTGCCGTAATGGCGGAAAATGCCAGCGTCAGACTGAGAAGGAAATAGGTGTTCCGCAGAACTTTGTGCGTACTGAGCAGCGATGAACGGTCACGCGACGACGTAATAATACGATCCATGAGTCACTCTCTTATGACAGATGTAATTAATAATGAAGCATAAAAAAACCGCGACGGAAGCCATAGTGCTTTTACCCATCTTTACTTAGACCCCAACGCAATCACGCAGCATATTATTCTAATAAATAATGGAAAGGTGGTGTGTTTGTGCGTTTGACTTCAGGAATCCGATCGGAATCTGATAGGTCACTGAAAAATATTGCGTTATTGCCGTTCTGTGGCTAAGTGTGGAGAGGGTACAAACGAAGCGTAATAAAGGCAAGGGATATGAAATCACAAAAATACAATCACATCACGCAAGCATTGCTGGCTCTCGGTTTACTCTGCACGACGGCCACGATATTTGCCGCTCGGGTTCCCCCGGGGACGGTGCTGGCAGAGAAGCAGGAACTGGTGAGAAATAACGGCAGCGAGCCGGCATCACTGGATCCGCATAAGGTCGAGAGTGACGTTGAGTTTAATATCATCAGCGATCTTTTCGAGGGGCTGGTCAGCGTCTCGCCGGCAGGTGAAATAGAGCCGCGGCTGGCGGAAAAGTGGGAAAATAAAGATAACACCGTCTGGACCTTCCATTTACGTCCGGGCGTTACCTGGTCTGACGGGACCGCCATCACCGCGCAGGATATTGTCTGGAGCTGGCAGCGTCTGGTCTCTCCTCTGACGGCATCTCCTTATTCCAGCTACCCGGGCAATATGCATATTGCGAACGCGCAGGAAATTGCCGAGGGGAAAAAAGCGCCGGAGACGCTGGGCGTGAAGGCGGTTGATGATGCGACGCTTGAAGTCACATTAACGCAGCCGAACGCGGCGTTATTAGCGATGCTGGCGCATCCTTCGCTGGTGCCGATTGATAAAGTGCTGGTAAACCGCTTTGGCGAGCAGTGGACCAAACCGGAGCATATCGTGACCAGCGGTCCGTATAAGCTGTCCGCGTGGGTAGTTAACGAGCGCATCGTGGCCGAACGTAACCCGCGCTATTGGGACAATGAGCATACGGTAATTAATAAAGTGACCTGGCTGCCGATTCATTCAGAGGCGGCGGACGTTAACCGCTATAAAGCGGGTGAAATCGATATTGTTTATACGGTACCGATTAACCAGTTCGCGCAGCTTAAAAAGACCATGGGCGATCAGCTGAACGTGTCGCCGCAGCTGGCGACCTACTATTATGAGTTCAACACCACCCGGCCGCCATTTAACGATCCGCGAGTCCGGCTGGCGCTGAACATGGCGCTGGATAAAGACATCATTGCTGAAAAAGTACTGGGGCAGGGACAACGCCCGGCCTGGCTGATTAGCCAGCCTGATATCGGCGGCGTAAAACTGCAAAATCCAGATTACGCCAGCTGGCCACGCGATAAGCGCATTGCCGAAGCCAAAAAACTGCTGAGCGAAGCGGGGTACTCGGATAGTCACCCGCTGGTGTTTAATCTGCTGTACAACACTTCGGAATCACACCAGCGCGTGGCGATTGCCGCCAGTTCGATGTGGAAGAAAAACCTTGGTGTGGAGGCGAAGCTGCAAAACCAGGAGTGGAAGACGATGCTCGACACCATGCACACGCACAATTTTGACGCCGTGCGCTATGCGTGGATTGCCGATTATGACGATGCCGCCACTTTCCTGAACAATTTCCGCACCGGCGACAGTGAGAATACCAGCCAGTACAGTAATCCTGCCTATGATGAAGCCTTAAAGAACGCCGCCAAAGCGTCGGATGGGGTGGCGCGCGGTAAGTACTACCAGCAGGCAGAGGATCTTCTGGCGAAAGATGTACCGGCGGTTCCGGTTTATCACTATGTCCGTACGCACCTGGTGAAACCGTGGGTGGGGGGATTTACGCCTGATAAGCTGGGATACTACTTCACCAAAGATATGTACATCAAAAAGCACTAACGCTCAGCGGGCAGATTTCGTGCTGAAAAAATGGTCAATCTGCTGTTGGTTCAATCGATTAACAGCATTTTGGCTATTTTTGAAGCAAGTGAACGGCTCCTGACTTTACACGGCGCAAGTAGCTGTTTATAGTGCGCCTCATTACGGAAGTGTGGCCGAGTGGTTGAAGGCACCGGTCTTGAAAACCGGCGACCCGAAAGGGTTCTAGAGTTCGAATCTCTACGCTTCCGCCAGATACAGAAAAATCCCGCGATAGAAGTATCGCGGGATTTTTTTCGTGTATTATCTGGAGTCTTCCTGTCCGGCCTGGGCTTTGTCGCTGAGCCAGCCCATCATATATTCGGCGTAATGTGTGCTATCCAGCAGAGGCTTTGCTTGCACCCAGCCATCATTGACTTCTTTTTGCCAGGAGTCTCCCCAGCTGTTGATAACCTTCAGAACATCCAGACACTGATTTTTTTTGTCACAGAGCGTTTTGCTACCGCTAATGACAACGGTATGCAGCACCAGACATTTTTTGCCTTTTGTATTTTTATCAAGGCAAATACCTTCTAACACCAGCGGCCTGCCGCTGTTGAGTACCGTTTTAATGACCGCGATGGCTTCTTTATAGTTACCGTGTCCTGGTTTTTTATTCTGTCCGGTCTCTTTTCCCGAACTGCCAGGTGTTGTCGTGTCACCTCCCGCTGGCGGATAAACCGCGACATCCACCTTTCCGGCGTTCTCAAGCCACACTTTATTCGCGACCCGGTGGCATTTTATCGGCACGGTAAGTTTAACGACGAAGTCGCGATAAGTGGGTTCCCGCATGAGCCTGAGAAAACTGACCGACTGCTCTTTTATATTGGGGAATATTTTCTTTAATGTTGAGAATTCTGTTTGGTGAGTATTAAAAAAATCCTCAATGCATGTCTGACAATTAAAGTCTGTTTTTTGAGCGGTATTTGTGAGGTTTTTGTAAATGTTATAAACCTGATTCCACATCGTATATTCCCGAACGCCGCCATCATCGCTAGTGGCGAAATCAGGCATCGTTTTATCTTTTGACGAGCACTCAAGTGATGGGTTACCGAACGCGTCATAGGCTGCATAATTTAAAGCATTTATTGCACTCCCGCCTTCATCTGCAAGAGGCTCATGACTTCTTGAATCCTCTTCGCCAAAAGGTTTTACCAGCCCGTAAGGTGAAAAGATTTTGTCTGGCGTATAGCGAGTACAATCCTCATGTAATTTGAGGCAGTTTTCCGCAGTAAGCACCACTGCCGCAGAGGCTGCGTAGCAGATCCCCCGACCTCCCTGCGCAGGTACTTTAGGTAAGTTAGTGACTTCAATCAGATCGCTTTGCACCGCATATTCTTTCGACGGTGGGGTGAATGCCGCAAATGAAGGATATTGAGCCGATGCTTCAGGCGGGATCAATAAAATAAACGCCAGAATAGCTAAGGTGTTGACCCTTTTCATATCGCCGAACCTTCTCTATGAGCACCGCTGTAAATAACGATGTTAGCGTATTGCTCGTTTTTTGCGCCATTGAGAGAGAAACCTTCGCGTTCGATAAATTCCTGCTTTACATGGCGCTAAGAGATGTTTATAGTGCGCGTCATTCTGGAAGCGTGGCCGAGCGGTTGAAGGCACCGGTCTTGAAAACCGGCGACCCGAAAGGGTTCTAGAGTTCGAATCTCTACGCTTCCGCCAAATAAAAAGAGGGGTTACCGAAAGGTAACCCCTTTTTGTTTTGGGGTCGTTTACCCTATCAGTCACATCGTCTACATTGTGAGGCGCGTATGACGCCATTCTCTTTACCCTGCTGCGCCGGGGCCGCGAACTGAGTTCCGGCGTTGTCTATTCGCCGTTTCACCGCATCACCTGTTGAGCAAGCCTGACAGCAGGCGATAAAAGCAGACCGTCTGCTCAGCGATAGTGAATATCTTGCCTGGCCGCAATGATCCCCCCTGGGAACTATCTGTTATGGATAGATTGCAACGCAGCGCCGTACTGCTTGTACACATTGATTAAAAGCAGAGGCCATTCCCGTGGTGGCATTCACTTTTGCCATTGAGATAAGCTTTCATATAGGGCTTTTATTGGCAAAGGTATTTGTCTGGTACAATTTCGGTACTGGAGCATCCGAACCGATCCGCCGGCACCTCCCGCAGTAAACAGATGCACTGCCCTGGTGCCGTCGCCGGTGAGGATAACATTGCGCGACCTTGAAACTAGCCGGAATTGTGACTAAATTCTAATTTGGTCATGAGTTGTCAATCAATGGCTATCACGCTAAGCTGAAAAAATGACTAAGAATATGAACGTCCCACCATCACGTGGTCCACTTGATCACAGCGTCCGAGAGCAAATTGTCGAAGCGGCTTTTGAGCATTTCGGCCATTACGGCTACGAAAAAACCACCGTGGCAGAGCTTGCTAAATCTATCGGTTTTTCAAAGTCCTATATCTATAAGTTTTTTGATTCCAAACAGGCTATCGGCGAGGTGATCTGCGCTAACCGCCTGTCGTTGATCATGGAGGCGGTCGATGCCGCAATTGCCGATGCGCCGTCAGCCAGCGAGAAACTCCGTCGTCTTTTCGGGGCGCTCACCGAAGCGGGGAGCGAACTGTTTTTCCACGATCGCAAGCTTTACGATATTGCCGCCGTCGCCGCGCGGGATAAGTGGCCTTCTACGGAAAAGTATGCAGAACATCTGATCAAGCTGATTGAGGGTATTCTGGTTGAAGGCAGGAAGAACGGGGAGTTTGAAAGGAAAACGCCGCTGGACGAAGCCACGCACGCGGTATATCTGGTGATGTGTCCTTTCGTTAACCCCGTTCAGCTGCAGTTTAATCTCGAAGCGGCTCCCAAAGCAGCGGTGCTGCTTTCCTCACTGATTTTAAGAAGCCTCGCCCCCTGATTAGTGACCATTGACTTTATTGGTCACTAGTCTGAGAATGCGGAAACTGTCCTGTTATTTTATTAAGGGTTTCCCATGCTCAGGCTTAATTCAGCCCGTTTTGCCGTTTGCCTCCTGCCGTTCATCCTGGGGGCCTGCGGCGACAATTCCGCTAATGACGATCCGCGCACGCGGCCGCCGCTTGTCAGAGCCGCATCCGTTGAACTCGCGAACAATACTTCCCGGACCTTTACCGGCGTGGTGGTAGCAAGAACGCAAAGCGATCTTGGTTTCAGGGTGCAGGGTAAGATCCTCGAACGCTTTGTGGATACAGGCCAGACCGTTAAACGGGGTCAGCCGCTGATGCGACTGGACCCTGTCGACCTGAAGCTGCAGGCGCTGGCGCAGCAACAGGCCGTTGATGCCGCCAGGGCACGCGCAAGAAAAGCAATCAGTGATGAGGCGCGCTATCGTGGCCTCGTTGCCTCTGGCGCCGTCTCCGCGTCAGAGTACGACCAGATTAAAGCGGCGGCCGATTCTGCTAAAGCGGAGCTCAGCGCCGCCCAGGCTCAGGCAAACGTGGCGCAAAACGCGACGGGCTATGCCGTGCTGCTGGCCGATTCCGACGGCGTGGTGATGGAGACGCTCGGCGAACCCGGTCAGGTCGTCAGCGCCGGACAGGCGGTGATTCGGCTGGCGAGAGCGGGGCAGCGTGAGGCGCTGGTGCAGCTCCCGGAGACGTTGCGTCCCGCCATCGGCAGCGAAGCTCAGGCTACGCGCTATGGCAACGAAACCGAGCCTGTTATCGCCAGACTGCGGCTGCTTTCGGATTCGGCTGATACTGCGACCCGCACATTCGAGGCGCGGTACGTGCTGGAAGGCCCGCTGGCGAACGCTCCGCTGGGGTCGACCGTGACGCTGCAAATTCAAAAAAATAGCGGGGAACGCCCGGTGATGCAGGTTCCGCTGGCTTCTCTGTACGATTCGGGTAAAGGGCCCGGGATCTGGCGGATTTCTACACCGCCAACCAAGGTCGTCTGGCAGCCCGTAACGGTGCTAAGCGTAGGTGCGGAAGCTGTGCAGGTGACTGGCGATGTGCGGCCGGGCGAGAAGATTGTGGCGCTAGGGGCGCATCTTCTGCACGAAGGCGAGGCTGTGCGACTTGCTGAACAACGCGATGCTGCCCATGCGGGGAGCAAACCATGAGCGCAAAACGCTTCAATCTGTCCGCGCTGGCGGTGCGCGAGCGCTCGATCACCCTGTTTTTGATTATTCTGATTACGATTGCCGGTATTTATTCGTTTTTTGGCCTTGGACGAGCGGAAGATCCGCCCTTTACGGTCAAGCAGATGACCATTATCAGCGTCTGGCCCGGGGCGACCGCGCAGGAAATCCAGGATCAGGTTGCCGAGCCGCTGGAAAAACGTCTGCAGGAGCTCAAATGGTATGACCGTACGGAAACCTATACCCGCCCCGGCATGGCCTTTATCACGCTCTCATTACAGGACAGTACGCCGCCATCCCAGGTGCAGGAAGAGTTCTATCAGGCGCGAAAAAAGCTGGGGGATGAAGCCAAAAATCTCCCCGCCGGCGTGATAGGGCCGATGATCAATGATGAATTCTCCGACGTCACTTTCGCGCTTTTTGCGCTGAAAGCGAAAGGGGAGCCGCAGCGCCTGTTGGTTCGTGATGCCGAAACATTACGCCAGCAGTTCCTGCACGTCCCTGGCGTGAAGAAAGTCAATATTATCGGCGAGCAGGCGGAACGCATTTATATCTCCTTCTCGCATGCGCGTTTGGCTACGATAGGGCTCTCTCCGCAGGATATTTTCAATGCGCTTAACAGCCAGAACGTCTTAACCCCGGCGGGTTCAATTGAGACTCGCGGCGCACAGATCTTTATCCGCCTCGATGGCGCTTTCGATGAATTGCAGAAGATCCGCGATACGCCATTTATCGCTCAGGGCAAAACGCTCAAGCTGTCCGACGTGGCAACGGTTGAACGCGGTTATGAAGACCCTCCCACTCTGCAGATTCGTAACCAGTCTGAACCGGCGCTGCTGCTCGGTATTGTCATGCGCGAAGGCTGGAATGGCCTGGCGTTAGGTAAAGCGCTGGATGCCGAAGCGGCAAAAATCAATGCGGCTATGCCGCTGGGGATGACCCTGACGAAAGTCACCGATCAGTCGGTGAATATCAGTGCGTCGGTCGACGAGTTCATGCTCAAATTCTTCGCCGCCCTGCTGGTCGTGATGATGGTCTGTTTTGTCAGCATGGGGTGGCGCGTGGGCGTGGTGGTCGCGGCGGCGGTCCCCCTGACGCTGGCGATTGTTTTTGTGGTGATGGAAGCCTCCGGTATCAACTTTGACCGCGTCACCCTGGGCTCGCTTATTCTTGCTCTCGGCCTGCTGGTCGATGATGCCATTATCGCCATCGAAATGATGGTGGTGAAAATGGAGGAGGGCTACGACAGAATTAAAGCTTCGGCCTACGCCTGGAGCCATACCGCCGCGCCAATGCTGGCAGGAACTCTGGTGACCGCCATTGGTTTTATGCCTAATGGTTTTGCGCAGTCTACCGCTGGAGAATACACCAGCAATATGTTCTGGATTGTCGGTCTCGCCCTGATCGCCTCGTGGTTGGTTGCCGTTGTTTTCACGCCGTATCTGGGCGTGAAGATGCTGCCGGATATTGCAAAAGTGGCAGGCGGCCATGCCGCTATCTATAACACGCCGCGCTATAACCGCTTCCGCCGTATGCTGGCCCGCGTTATCGCAAGCAAATGGGGTGTGGCCGGGTCCGTCGTCGCGATTTTCGTTTTGGCCGTTCTCGGAATGGGGCTGGTGAAAAAACAATTTTTCCCCACCTCTGACCGGCCGGAAGTTCTGGTCGAAGTGCAGATGCCCTATGGCACCTCTATTGGGCTGACCAGCGCAGCGGCGGCCAAAATAGAGGCGTGGTTGCAAAAACAGCCGGAAGCGAAAATGGTGACCGCCTACATTGGCCAGGGCTCACCGCGTTTTTATCTGGCGATGGCCCCCGAGCTACCCGACCCGTCGTTTGCCAGGATAGTGGTGTTGACGGACAGCCAGCAATCACGCGATGCGCTCAAACTCCGGCTGCGGGAAGCCGTCGCCAGCGGACTGGCGCCTGAAGCGCGCGTTCGCGTAACGCAACTGGTGTTTGGCCCGTATTCACCTTTCCCCGTGGCATGGCGGGTAATGGGGCCAGATAGCGATAAATTGCGCGACATCGCAGATAAGGTTGAGAGCGTGCTGCAGGCCAGCCCGATGATGAGGACCGTTAATACCGACTGGGGGCCGAAGGTACCCGCCTTACATTTCACCCTCGATCAGGACCGTCTGCAGGCAACCGGTTTAACGTCGAATGCCGTGGCCCAACAGCTCCAGTTCCTGTTATCGGGAATTCCCATTACCTCTGTACGGGAAGATATTCGCTCGGTGCAGGTCACGGGGCGCGCCGCCGGTGATATACGCCTGGACCCGGCGAAAATTGAGGGGTTTACCCTGGTGGGCAATGCGGGGCAGCGCATTCCTCTCGCACAAATCGGAAAGGTTGAGGTCAGAATGGAAGACCCGCTACTGCGTCGTCGCGATCGAACGCCGACCATTACCGTGCGCGGTGACATTGCCGACAACCTTCAGCCGCCGGACGTTTCTGCCGCCATCATGAAACAGCTACAGCCGATTGTTGATTCGCTCCCCCCTGGATACCGTATCGATATGGCGGGCTCGATTGAGGAATCGGGCAAAGCCACTCGGGCGATGGCGCCTTTATTCCCCATTATGATCGCCCTGACGCTGCTGGTCATCATTCTGCAGGTACGCTCCATGTCGGCCATGGTGATGGTGTTTCTTACCGCTCCGCTGGGGCTGGTCGGCGTGGTCCCTGCGCTGCTGCTTTTCAATCAGCCGTTTGGCATCAATGCCCTGGTCGGGTTGATCGCGCTTTCGGGCATTCTTATGCGTAATACGCTGATTCTTATCGGTCAAATTCATCATAACGAGAGGGAAGGCCTCGATCCGTACCATGCGGTGATAGAAGCTACGGTACAGCGGGCGAGGCCCGTGCTACTGACGGCAATGGCCGCTGTGCTGGCGTTTATTCCCCTGACCCATTCGGTGTTCTGGGGAACCCTCGCTTATACGCTGATTGGCGGAACGTTAGGGGGCACCATCATGACGCTGGTCTTCTTGCCGGCGATGTATGCTATCTGGTTCCGGATCCGTCCTGAGGTTCCGCCCCATTCGGCACGACAACAGGCGTAAACGGTAGTGCTTCGCATCGCGAGCGCCACGGCCAAAGAGGGGGAGGTGAGACGTCAGGCGCCCCCCCCGAACAGGGGGTGATATTTTTGTGATGCAAGTCATAAAATAACGTCCGGTTATTGTGATGTTACTTGCACGCAATGGATTTGAATTTGAATCAACCCGCGCTATCTCTGCGGGTTTTTTTTCTTCCCGCGCTTGCTGACCGGCGATCGGCTACGGGTCAGACGGAATCAAGGGCAGAAAACCGCACCGACTCCATACCCATTTCAGCCAAAGCGCTCATGCCGCTTGCGGCGGGGAGTGACTCACCCATCGCTGGGCTATCGCTGGGGTATCGCTGGGCTATCGCTGGCTGAGCAGAGAGAACATTTGTCTGGCGCAGACTATTTGCCGTTGCCGGATAATGTGACCGCCCAGATGTCTTGCGCCATAGCTGGCTGCGTAAAACCCATTGGGCTTTCACTCCACGTCCTGCGATGGCGGGTTTATTCCCCGCTTTTTTCAGTGGCAGGACGTTTAAGGCAGCAAATTTTTCACCTTCCTGTCATCCGTTGCTATATGTAGTGCGGTTTGCGGCCACTAAAGAGTTGTTTCTCTTCCCGGCTGTCTTCGACATCAGGAATGACCTTTGCCTGGCCCTCTCTATCAGGTTACGTATTTCCCTGCCAACTTGTTGCGCCGGGTTTGCCACGATTTATCTTCCGGGTCTATGATGACTATGCAGGCATCATGTGCCGTCCAGGCAGGTTAAACACTGAGTAACAGGTGTTGTTATGGCCACCGATCCGGAACGAATTTATCTTGAGATCCTGGAAACTATCCTGATGGCCACGCTGGATCCCCAGCTGTGGAAACTCGCGCTGCAGAAGCTGTCGTTCCTCACCGGTCATCAGTACGCGGCATTACTTTTTTATGATAAAGGTAATGCGCATCTGATGACGGATTCATTCCTACTTGAAGAAAAGGTAGTTACGGCCTACCGGGATGTCTTTCTGGCCATTGACCCTGCCGAGAAAATACTGACGGGATTGCCTGTCGGACAGATGTACCGGGACAGGGAGTTTTTAGGCGATAAATTTATTGCGAACAGCATTTATTACAATGAATTTCATCACCCGAATGACCTGAATTATCTGACCAGTGTCAAGCTGTGTACCGTCAATGGTTATTCCACCTATTTATCGCTGATGACAGCCAACGATGCCGTCTATCCGCAGTCTGCACAATTTGACCTGTTTCAGCGCCTCATCCCGGCCTTAATGACCGCCAGCCAGCTTCACGCCAGATTTGAGCAACTTCGTGACACGATTAAGTATCAAACTGCCATTATGGACAACGGTATTTACCCGGTCTGGCTTGTGGATCGTAGTGGGAAAATTCTTTACGCCAGTGCCCATGCCGAAAGTTACCAACGTGCGAACGTCCGGTTAGCCTGGTCTGCCGGCGCTGATACACTCAGTCTGGATACCGACAACAAAAAACTGAAACATGCCATCGAACAGGCCACGCGAACCGCGGAGCCACCCCGGGCAGGATTATGCTACACCGCCAGACGCCCGGCAAAACCGATTCTGGTTCTTCCGGCTTCCCGTATTCCCGGGGTAGCCTGCATTATCATTCCCGAGCCTTTCTTCAGCGGTAGCGCATTGATGGCGGTGTTTAATGTCAAACCCGCCGAAAATGCGGTGGCTGAACTGCTGGTCAGGGGGATGACCCCTGCTGAATGCGCCCTACATCTGGGCGTATCCATCACTACCATCAGAACTCATCTCAGTGCGCTGTACCGGAAAACGCATACCCGAAATCAGTCCGAATTGCTGCTTATTATCCGGGCCATTCACGGCTGATTTATTTCACTTACTCATTCATATGAATGAGTGAGAATTGCATTATCGCCATTATACTCATGCTTATACGGCCGGGCGGATTTTAATTATCTTCATTAATGCCAGCGGCATATCGGTGTCTGTTTACGGGATGCGGTAATGATGTTTTAGCTTAGTCCGACAGTCCTGCTGTTTTTAGAATGCCAGGGTATATTTTTTGTCTGGAATTGCATGAAAAATATCCTGAAACTTCTTTCGTTCATCATTCTGACATTACTGCTCTCGGCGTGTGGTTCTGAATAGGTCGCGAATCACGGAACAGCGGCATGGCAAAAATAAGCGAGATAACATCCTGTTGCAAAGGATGTATCTATATGAATGACTTTGTCTTCGCATGTCAATAATAAATGAAAGTGATATTGATGAGGAGTGTATTTATGTTTTCTCTCAAAACATACTGGTCAGCACATGCAATATTCTTGCTCTTTTTTTCTGCTGCCGTGCTGGCCGGGGAACCCTCAGTGCAGGGGCAGCATCTGTGTGGCGAGAATTACAGACTTATTTTCTCATCTATAATACTTTTTATTGTCATCTTTGGGACGCTGATTTCTATTTTAGTGATCCGCAACTCTCTTCCTGAAGAATGGTCTTTGGCCGATGCGCTTTCTGAAGATGTGGCGTTATCTGCCGTCTCTGAAGTTAAGGAAACAAAAAATGGCATTGATAGCGTGACAAAAACACCGCTTTATGACGCAGCAGGTAAACCTGTTCTGGAAACAGTCATGAAAGCCAGTTCGAGTCGGTTGATTGCGCTGATAGGGATGCTGGTTATTTTGTTTATGTTTGTTGGTTTTGGGTCCTTAATATTACTTGATTATGGTATGACTGGTGAAATATCAAGTCCTGAATCCGTTGGTGAGATTATTAAATTCCTGTCTGCCGGGATGACATTATTTGCACCATACCTGGTAAATAAGTTCTCTTCTCTGTTTCAGAGCTTATCCTCAAATAAATAGAGGAAAAACAGCGTCTCTGCAGTAATAAACCCATGAAGGAGAATATGATGGAGACTATGAACAAACGTATATTCATCACGACCCGCTATCCTGTCAGCGCGCAACATGGTCGCCCGCCCAGTGAGTTTCTGCAACAACTGGTCGAGACTCTGGATGCTTTACCCGATGATGTTTTTGCCGAAAATGAGCTTCATGATATCTATGCCGTCATGAAAGGGGTGCTTGGGCCTTACACCAGTCTTCAACACCGAAAAGCAGTGATGTGTGAAGTGCTTCGCGTGCAGGCGGGATTTGAATCGGACTGGCGCTGGGAAGCTGGCGTCGATCTGAGAAATCATCATTCCCGGACTCACATTGAAAGCGAAGAGACCGGAGCCTTTCAGGTCTCATTTGACAGTATTGGCACCAGGCAATCGGCACTGCTGGATTTTGCCAAACGGCATGGGATAGACACGGCTGAAACGTTCATTACCAAAATGAAAACCGACCACAGCCTGGCCGTGGAATATTGTGCCCGACTATTGCGTATCAGCACCGCCTGGTGCGGTACGATAAAAGACCCGGGTAAGGTTATCTCCCATGTGCGACGCGATGCCGTAGAGGAATTTCAGACATTTCTCTCGCCGCGAATAGCTTCCCAGACGCTATTCGCGGCAGGTATCGGGCCGCTCAGCGACAAAGAGAAAATGATCGAGGTGATGAATATTGCCAGAACGCCAGCTCGTTATGAAAAAGTACAGGAGGTCGCCGCGAGTGAGCTCTTTAAGCTAACCCATGAGAGCTGGCCACATGATGGCTGTGCGCTAAATCTGGCTAATCTATTGCAGGAAGGTGGGATTGCCGTTCCCGATATTACGCAAGCATTAGCGTTGGGCAACTATCTTCACGATGAAAGAAAATGGGAAAAAATTCCTGTTGGTCAACAGCAAGCGGGAGATGTCGGTTCTACCTGCGGCCCGATGGCTCATCATGGTTATGATCATATTTATCTGGTGCTGGAACGTCAAGATAGCGACAAAATGGTGATTGTCGATAATCAAAAACCCCAGCCTCATGAACGACTCGCCAGCGGAAAGGGTAAAACACCCACGAAATTCTTTTTGCGCCCGGTCTGAAGCAGCAAAACAAAGATCGACCCGATTAGCGCGTCGCGCCTCTCCCGGTGTGGCCGGGGAACCGTCAACGCCAGCGGAAGCACAAGTTGGCAACTGCATTATTTCAGCCGTTGCCGCACGGAACCCACGCGATATATGGCGGTGGGTTCTCTACGCATCATTCGATGCTCAGCTTTCAGGGCATCTGCTCTACCTTGCTCGCCAGCAGCGTGCAGGGCGCGCAACCCCGATATATTATCGGGACTGCGAGAGCGGTTATTTATTTAACATCTTATTATAGACGTAGAAATCCGTGTCGCGTACGAAGCCATTTTTCTCATACAGCGCTTGCGTATTATCCGTTGCGGTACTGAGCATAATAAACGCCGGGTCGGACTCTTTGGCTAATTGCCCGGCGCGGGCGATAAGCGCTTCAGCAACTCCTTGTTTACGGGAAGAAGGATCAACAAAAAAGTCATACAGTAACCAGATACGCTTCATTTCTAATGAGCAAAACAGCGGATACAGCTGCGTCAATCCCACGACTTTGTCAGCCACTTGAGCAAAGAAAATAGTCGATTCATTAAGCTGTAAGCGCTGCAGAATAAAATCACGCGCCTGTTCGCGCTATGTCGCGACATCATAAAATTCGCGATATGCCAGAAACAGGGGCAGGATTTTATCCACATCCTTGGGTTGCGCCTGATAAATATTCATATTAAACCTCGTGACAAAGACCCATTATGGGATGCCGAATTATGCCACCGTAAATGCCAGCCCGGTGGCAAAACAAAATGCTGGCCATTTCACGCGCCGCGCTCGTTGTCTGTCCGGGGGATCATGCCGTCAGTGGAAAGACCTGCCGCTATCGTGGCGCAGATTCGCGCTCGCTGGCGTCGGCTAAACGGATGGTGTAGGATTTTTGTTCGCGGCAGAAATGCAACTGAGATCATATTTTTCATATTCTCTGCGAAAAAACGAACATTTCTTAAGGTTGTTTTAATCTTTCATTTTCCATTGTTTTAAATAAAGCATTTTCAGATAAGAAAGCTATGCAGGGCAGTATTTTTAACTATTTTTATTTTATGGGAATTGTTTTCATTATCATTCCTATTTCTCTGTGTTTTAATCCTTTCCGGCCAGGCTATCGGCGGCCATTTGTCCATCAATACTAAGGATTAGCACATGAATTTTCGCCTGTCGTCTTATTGCTCCGCCGCGCTCGTCGCTGCTTCGGTGTTTCTTGCCCCTCAGGTCCTGGCGGCCGAAAGCGGTGAAGGCATCGTTGTCTATAACGCGCAGCATGAAAATCTGGTCAAGTCGTGGGTGGATGGCTTTACCAAAGAAACCGGTATTAAAGTGACTCTGCGTAACGGCGGCGATAGCGAGCTGGGAAATCAGCTGGTGCAGGAAGGCACGGCTTCACCGGCTGACGTTTTCCTGACGGAAAACTCCCCGTCTATGGTGCTGGTCGACAATGCAAAATTATTCGCGCCGCTGAATGCCGACACCTTAAGCCAGGTCGCGCCGGAATTCCGCCCTGAGCATGGCCGCTGGATCGGCATTGCCGCGCGTAGCACCGTTTTTGTCTATAACCCGGAAAAAATCAGTGAATCTCAGCTGCCGCATTCCCTGATGGATCTGGCGAAACCGGAATGGAAAGGGCGCTGGGCCGCTTCGCCATCGGGTGCTGATTTCCAGGCCATTGTCAGCGCGATGCTGGCGCTGAAGGGCGAGAAAGCCACGCTGGACTGGCTCAAAGCGATGAAAACCAACTTCGTAGCCTATAAAGGCAACAGCACCGTGATGAAGGCTGTCAATGCCGGGCAAATTGATGGCGGGGTGATTTACCACTACTACCGCTTTGTCGATCAGGCCAAAACCGGTGAGAACAGCAAAAACACCAAACTGTACTACTTCAAACATCAGGATCCGGGTGCTTTCGTGAGTATCTCCGGCGGTGGCGTGCTGGCCTCCAGCAAACACAAAGAGCAGGCCCAGGCCTTCATCAAATGGATCACCGGCAAGCAGGGCCAGGAGCAGCTGAGAACCAATAATGCATTTGAATATGCCGTGGGCGTTGATGCCGCCTCTAACCCGAAACTGACGCCGCTGAAAGCGCTGGATGCACCAAAGGTCGAGCCTTCTTCGCTGAACAGCAAAAAAGTTATCGAACTGATGACGCAAGCTGGCCTGCTGTGATCCCTCCGGTGAAGTGAATACCTTATGTCTGGTCTGAGTATTACACTCGGAAAAAAAGTACGACGCCTGCCTGAGCGCAGGCGTCCTGCATTTCCGATGGTTGCATTAGCGGTACTGTTTTCATTATTAGCCCTCCTCCCGCCGGGTTTTGTCGTTGCCGTGGGTATTGATACCGGCTGGGAGACCATTAAGGCGCTGGTGTTCCGTCCGCGCGTCGGGGAGCTGCTCAGCAATACGCTGTGGCTCAGCGCCCTGACCGTACCGGCGTGCATTGCGCTCGGCGTGACGGTCGCGTGGTTGACTGAACGCACGACCCTGGCGGGGCGGCAGGTCTGGTCGGCGCTGGCGGTTGCCCCGCTGGCGATACCGGCGTTTGTGCAGAGCTATGCCTGGGTCAGCTCGGTGCCATCGATGCACGGCCTCTCCTCCGGCGTGTTCCTCTCGGTGCTTGCCTACTATCCCTTTATCTATATGCCAGTAGCGGCGGTGCTTCGCCGCCTGGATCCGACGCTGGAAGACGTTGCTGCCTCGCTGGGTACGCCGCCGTGGCTGGTTTTTTTCCGCGTGGTGTTGCCGCAGCTGAAGCTGGCCATTTGCGGCGGCGCACTGCTGGTGGCGCTGCACCTGCTGGCGGAATACGGCCTGTATGCGATGATCCGTTTCGACACCTTTACGACCGCGATCTATGACCAGTTCCAGTCCACGTTCAGCGGCCCGGCGGCAAATATGCTGGCCGGCGTGCTGGCGCTATGCTGCCTGGCGTTCCTGCTGCTGGAGAGCGTCACCCGGGGCAAAGCGCGCTATGCCCGTATTGGCGCCGGGGCCGCGCGGGAGCAGAAACGCAAACAGATGAACGTGATGGCGACCCTCGCGGCGCAGTCGCTGCTGTGTGCGCTGGTGCTGCTGGCGCTAGGGGTACCGCTGATGGTGCTGTGCCGCTGGCTGTGGTTGGGAGGCCTTGAAAACTGGATGAACGCCGACCTGTGGCTCTCTCTTCGCCAGACGCTCATGCTGGGGGCCAGCGGGGCGCTGCTGACGACCGCCTGCGGCATCCCCATCGCCTGGCTGGGGATTCGCTATCCGCATCGTCTGTTTCGTCTGCTTGAAGGGTGCAATTACATGACCAGTTCGCTGCCGGGTATCGTGACCGCGCTGGCGCTGGTTACGGTGACCATTCACTACGCCCGGCCCATCTATCAGACCGAAGTGACGCTGTTTCTGGCCTACCTGCTGATGTTTATGCCTCGTGCGCTGATCAATCTTCGCGCGGGAATCGCCCAGGCGCCGGTGGAGCTGGAAAACGTCGCGCGGAGTCTGGGAAGAAGCCCGGGGCGGGCGCTGTGGAGCATCACACTGCGTCTCGCCGCGCCGGGGGCGACGGCCGGGGCCGCTCTGGTCTTTCTCGGCGTCAGCAACGAACTGACCGCGACGCTGCTGCTTTCACCGCTGGGAACCCGTACGCTGGCCACCGGCTTTTGGGCATTAACCAGCGAGATAGATTATGTCGCTGCGGCGCCTTACGCGATGCTGATGATCGCGATTTCTCTACCGTTGACCGGTGTGCTCTATCACCAGTCGAAAAAAATTGCAGGTCTGTAAATGCTGGAATTAACCGCTATCTCAAAATCTTTTGCCGATGTGCAGGTGCTGGATAACCTTTTTCTGTCGGTGGCCCCCGGCAGCCGGACGGCCATCGTCGGGCCGTCCGGCTCCGGGAAAACAACGCTGCTGCGTATTCTCGCCGGCTTTGAAACGCCGGATGCCGGGCGCATCGTGATGCAGGGCCGGACGCTGTTTGATGAGGGGGTTTTTATTCCCGCCCATCAGCGCGGCATCGGTTTTGTTCCGCAGGAGGGAGCTTTGTTCCCGCACCTTAACGTCGCTGACAATATTGCCTGGGGCTTAGATTGCTCCCGGCAGGAGAAGCGCCGTCGGGTCGCGGCATTGATGGAGATGGTGTCGCTGGATGGGCAGCTGGCCACGCACTGGCCGCATGAAATTTCCGGCGGCCAGCAGCAGCGCGTGGCCCTCGCCCGGGCGCTGGCGCAGCGGCCATCGCTGATGCTGCTGGATGAACCTTTTTCCGCCCTCGATACCGGGCTTCGTGCCACCACGCGAAAGGCGACGGCAGACCTGCTTGCCCAGGCCGGCGTCGCCTCGATTCTGGTGACCCATGACCAGAATGAAGCGCTGTCGTTTGCCAGCCAGGTCGCGGTCATGCGTCAGGGGCGCTTTACCCAGGTGGGCACCCCGTTTGAGGTCTATTCGCGGCCCGCCGATGAAGCCACGGCGCTGTTTCTGGGCGATGCGCTGGTGCTGCCTGCCGAGCTTCATGGCGGGCGGGCGCAGTGCGCGATTGGTGCGCTGCTTACCGATAATGACGACGCGACGGGGCAGGGGCGGGTGATGCTGCGTCCGGAACAGCTGATGATTACGCCTTGCCAGAATGAGGAGAGTGCCGTCACCATCCTCGACGTTGATTTTTCCGGCCATCTGTCGACCTTAACGCTGGCGATCGCCCAGCAGACGCTGACCCTGAAAACCGTCAGCCGGGCGGACTGGGTACCGGGCCGCCGGGTACATATTGAGGTCAGCGGGAAAGGGCGGGTATTTATTCCTTAATAAATAAAGATCGCGCCAGGCTATTTCTGGCGTCATTTATTCTACCGGCGACCGTGACGTGGATGAATAATATCGACACGCACGGTTTGGCGGCTAAAAATTCTGCGTCCGGATCTCTGTCCGCTATCCACGCCGCATTTCCGCGCCCGTCATGCCGGCGTACAGGCAACCGTTAACCCTTGAGTTAACTGAATGAATCGATTAATGTGAGTCGTCCTTCATCCTTTGCACGTGCCGTGGGCCCTCTGAATAACTAAAAATACGAATAAGATAACACGCACTTCCTCTTTGCTATCGGTGAAGCGTAACGGCGTGCGCGGTAATGCAAAATAATAGAATAATGATTGTGCTGGAGTTCATATGTGGACTGTGATTGGCATTTTTTTCGTTCTGGTTGTTATCGGCAATTTAATAAAGAAAAAAGAAACGCCCCCTACTAAAACAGGTAGTCGGGTAGCCGAGCCGTTGGTTGACGTTGAAAAACGGAAAGCCTGTACCCGGCAGGTTGATCCGCTCAAGCCGCTGACGAAGCCGCGAATGCTTTTGGGTGACATACCGACGGATGACAAAGCGCCGCGCCCGTTAATGGTCGATGTAAATAATACTGCGCCCGGTATTACGATGGCGGAAGCGCTGAATCTTATTATGTATATCGACGGCTTTAAAGAATATATGTTAACGCGCTATGCAATTACGGGGTTAACTCACCTGGCACCGGCTTATATGTCCGATGTCCACGATGATTTCATGCGCTTAATTGCGAATAAACCCTTCTATGCGATTCAGCAATTTAACTGGGCACGAGTCATTGATTTTTCCTCCACCCGGCGGCGAAATATTTCTTCGCTGTATCACTTTAGTCATCTGTCAAATCTGAGAAGCATATTTAAATCTGGGATTATTAGCCGCCAAAGACTCGAAGAGGGCGGGCACAGTTTTCACTATAATGACGAACTGCGGCTGGAAGGGGTGCGAGATGCTATTTCCCTCTCGTTAGGTGAGGTGAATAAAAAAATGCTCTACAAATATTCCAACGGGCTGCGCGATCGCGACTGGGTAATCCTCAAAATAAAAAAAGAGTTGATTAGCGGACCCACCCAACCTTCATTCGATCATCGGGCTTTGCTCAAGCGGGCCATTTTTTGCCACCGCAACGCGGCGTCTTCCTCCGTCAGAGCTATCAGCGTGGAGCAGCGGCAAAAACATCAGGCTTTCCAGGCGATGTTTTGCGGTGATAATCATGAAGATTCCGGCGATCGTCCGTATGATATCCAGGCCGAAATTTTATATTCTGGCGAGATTCCCGCCTGGTTTATTAGTGACGTTGTTTTTTATTCCGCGGATAAGATCCCGCCGTGGTTACGCGACTATGCGGTGAACATCGTGGTTGATCCTTCACATTTTTCTTTCAGGTGAGTTTATGGCCGTTCGTCCCGTCTTTATCCCGACCCGAGAAGGGGAGGCGCTGGTGGACATCGTTAACGTGGATTTCAGCTGGTCACCGGGTCTGGCGGTCAGTCAGAAACAAAAGTCGATTGCCGCGCTGCATGATGGTTACGCGCAGGTGTCGCCGGGAGCAAAGATTCTTGAAGTATCCAGTAAATCTCCGGATGCACTGGGCGTTCAGCTCAGCGCCTTTAACATGGGCGTCGGTAGCCTCGGCGGACAATTTATCAGCGTGGAATCGCTGTTCCAGTCTTCGAAAGTGTTTACCGATAGCGGAACGTTACGCGGGCCCTTTCGCGAGCTGATGCGCAAGGCGCCAAAAGAGGCCAGGCGCGCGGAGCTGCTCAAAACGTCGGGTCGCTTAGCCCACTTTTCCTTTCAGCCCACTGAGGCGCGTGAACCGGTTATCTGGCCGCTGGAGCCGAAAACCGCCTTCTATGACTGGCTGTATCTCAATGCGCTGTACCACTCGCCTTGTAAAGAACAGGTGCTGAACTATTCGGCCTTTACCGACATCGAGTTTAATCCCATGAAATCGGTCAACTGCCAGGCCTACTCCGTGGCGCTGTGGTGTGCGCTACGCCAGCGGCAATTGTTAACAGCGGCAATTCCCCCGCGAGATGCGTTCATCGCACTGATCGAACGCTTCACCATTCACAACACCAGCGATGGCGATCTCCGCAATATGTCTCTTTTCTAAGTAATCAGGAGCGATGATGGCAAGTCAACTACCCAATGGCGATATCCCTGTGCCGACCGCTTCTGCGGCAGAGACCTTTGACGATATACCGCAGGCGCGTAAGCAGGCGATTCGCGAAGAGGTGATGGGCGACTATTACGCCCGCCTCCAGGCGGTGAAAAAAGCGGTGGATGCGATGACCATTACCCAGCGCGAAATGTTTCACCGTAGCCTGACGGAGACGCTGGCATTGCTGTCGGTCGGGGAGACGAAAAAATGAACGAGAACAAAATCCTGGCCGCCGTTGCCGAATCCCTTAATAAAACCCACGACGCCATCAACCAGGCCAATAATGCGCTCGGGACGCTGGCACGCGAGTATTTGTATCGCTCAATGCTGGAAAGCGCCCTCTCCGGAGAGCTGATTGCTATGGAAGCCGCATTGAAATCGGTGCAGGAGCGTATCCAGCGTCAGGAAAAACAGGAGGCGATGCTGGCGGGAATGGATCCCCAAAATCGGCAGACGTTTAACGCGCTGTATGAAGAAAACAGGGCCAGATACGCCCGGCTGCTGAATGAAAAACGTCCCGGAAAGTAAGCCGCCATGGTCGCATTCAGGCGGTGAAAAAAAGCCAGCCAGGAGCTGGCTGGCGAAGACTCGGATACAACTCCATATTATGATTGGTGTTTCGGGGGTTCCTGAACACCTGTCTGGAAACGGCGGCACAGGCTGCAATACCCAGAAAGCTGGTCAGCTATCGTTGGAGCCCGGGGTTATTCTCCGGCCAGCAGCTTTTTGCAGCGGTAGATAAACGCGCTGGAACGCCGCGTTAACCCTTCAATCTCCCTCGGCTTCATGCCGTTACGCAGATGCGTCATAATCCATTCCCGATCGGCGTCGATATGGGATCGGCAGTGATATTTCGCTGCCTCTTTCTCTACTTTTTGCTGCGTCAGCAGCGCGGCGATCTCCTGTTGTTTGTGGCGGGCTATCGGCGTCAGTTCGCTGTCGCCGTGTCGCGCGATTTCGTTCCACAGCGCTAAGGCACGCCGCAATAATCCCCGCTCCTGTAGACTTTGCGCCTGAACCTGTTTCTCTTGCAGTGTCGTTACCATGATATCAGCGCGGCCCGTTTCGCTGTGGAGTTATTTGTCATACAAATATGGCGGTGATTGATTCAGAAAGGAAATGAATAATTTTTATCTTAATTATGAATGAATGGCATGATTTTATATGTCGCTGATTTAAATGAATTTTATTTTACCGGCGGGAGAGGGGCAGGCCCGGCGTCTGAGATCCTGTGGTGCGCTATCATCAGACCCCGGAGAGGGCAAAAATTACAAATCAATGACTAAGTTTGCCGAGCGGCTGCGCGAGCAGCACAGGGCTATCTGCTGCGCGGCGGCAGATTTCTCGGCCTCTGACTGTACCGTATCACGATGATCGGCCTCACCGGCCATCAGCGGTGTCAGGCAGGCGCCGCACATCCCCATTTCGCAGGAGAGCGGCACGGCGACGCCATGTTCCTGAAGCACCTGGGCAATGGTCTTATCGCCCGGAACCGGCCACGTCTCGCCTGACGACGCCAGGGTGACGGTAAACGTATCCTGATCATCGCTCGTCGCGGCGGCCTTCAGCGGCTGGAAGGCTTCGCTATGAACCTGCGTCTCGGGCCAGTTTTTCTCCGCCGCAATTCGCCGGGCGGTATCCATAAAACCCGACGGGCCGCAGAGATACAGATGGTGGTCGGCGCGCGCATCGCCCAGCGTATCAGCCAGCGACGCGCGCGGACTTTGCCCTTCATCTGAACAATGGACCACGCAGGTGCCATGGCTGATGATTTTTGCCATTTCGCCGACAAAAGCCGCATTTTCCCGACGCTTAACGTAGTAGTGCAGCTCAAACGGCGTGCCCGCCGCGTCGAGATGCAGGGCCATGGTATACAGCGGCGTGATGCCAATGCCGGCGGCCAGCAGCGTAACCTGTCGCGCAGGCTGCAGCGCAAACAGATTGCGCGGCGGAGAGATAAGCAGCGTCTGGCCCGGGCGCAGCGTCTCATGAATATAGCGTGACCCGCCGCGGGAGGCGCCCTCCCGACTCACGCAGATCAGGTAAGCGTCGGCGCCCGCTTCGGCGTGGCGACCGGTAAGCGAATACTGGCGAATTATCCCGCAGGGCAGGTGAACGTCAATATGTGCCCCCGGCAGCCAGCCGGGAAGCGGTCTACCGTCCGGTGCTAACAATTTGATGGCGAGGCTTTTGTCCCCCTCGCGCCACAGGCCATCGACAACGACCTTCAGTACGTCACTCATCACTCTTCTCCCTTTACACCAGGAAAAACTCACCAAAACCCATTTTCTTCAGGCTACGGCGATAGGCGATTGAACTGCGATCGGCGGGAATGTGCGCCTCAAGCGTTAAGTCCAGCGGCAGCCGTTCCGGACGTTGAGTCTCCACCATCAGACGGTCCTCTTCGAACACGCGCAGGTTGAACGCATGTACCTCTTCCACCGGCACATGCAGGTCAAAATTGCGCGCAATGGGGGCAAACATTCGGGTCACCCGCGATGATACCGGTGAGGCGGCATTCATGATCACCAGTCGGGCCTCGCCAGGGAAATGGATGGTCAGGGTTGCCGTAAAGGGCAGGTGCAACTCAAAATGACGCAGCCACTGGAAGCCATCCGGGGCCCGAAATTCAGAACTGGCCGGGTAATTGCCGACCGAACTCCAGTAATCGGCTGTGAAGCCAAAGGGGGTCTCCTGCGGGGTATAGTCGGGAACCACTTGATTATCGGGATCCGCGAAGGTCTCGGTATGGATCCAGGCGAAGTGGGCAACATCGAGAAATCCCTCGACCTGGCGACCGGCAAAGCCGTTGACTTCAAAGGCCGGGCAGTTGATCTGCTGGAAGCCCTCATCGTCCCAGTGGGGAAGGGTGGGCAACGGCATCGGGTTTTCCGCATCGAAAGCCAGGCAGGTCCAGATGAGCCCGTAGCGCTCCTCGACCGCGTAGCAGGTGAGATTAAGTTTCGCCGGTACCGGCCGATCGGGGCTTGAGGGAATGCGGTTGCAGAGACCATCTTCCCCGAAGCGCAGGCCGTGATAGGGACAAACGATCCCCTCTTCATCATGGAAGCCCAGCGTCAGCGGCACGCCGCGGTGCGGGCAGACGTCGCGCGCGACCACGACCTGGCCCTTAATGCGATAGATAACCAGCTGTTCATCCAGCAGCACCGCTTTCACCGGCGCGGCGCCAATATCTTCGGCACGGGCGACCGGATGCCAGCAGCGGGCCAGGCGTAACCAGTCTTCAGGATCGAAAGTGCAATGGGCGGGGGGCGTTGGCGCGGCTCTGTTCATGATTTTCCTTCCTGCTCACAGAATACATTTGTTTAATTGTTGTGAGTTTATTGTTGTCATATTAGGGTGTTGACATCCATCAGCATTAATTCACTAACCCGTTGCAAAAAAGAGGACAGGGTAGACATGAGTCCGTTTTCGCGTTTTGCGCTCTATTTTGCTGAAGTCGCCCGCAGCGGCAGCCTGCGTCGGGCCGCTGAAAAGCTGCATATTTCGGCTTCGGCGATCAATCGCCAGATCCTGCAGGCCGAAGAGGCATTTGGTACGCCGCTGTTTGAACGCCTGCCGGAAGGGCTGCGAATGACGACCGCCGGCGAGCTGCTGTATGACAATCTGTTGCGCTGGCAAAAAGAGTTTCGCCTGACCCGGCAAAAGTTTGATGAGCTGCAGGGGCTGAAGCGCGGAACGGTCAGCGTGGGGATGGTGCAGGCGCTGGCGGAGGGAAGCTTTGCCGCGGCGCTGGCCGATATTATCGGTACCTGGGACTGGCTGGAACTGGTTTTGCAGGTGGCCGACAGCCATACGGTCAGCGAAAAAGTTCGTCAGGCCGATCTCGATTTCGGCCTGATTCTTGATCCGGAAGGCCAGGTGGGGCTGAGCGTACTGGCGTTTGTGGAACTGGAAATGGGCGTTGTCATGCGCCCGGATAACCCCCTGGCGGATGCGGCCGCGCTCTCCCTGGGGGAGCTCAGCCAGCAGCGCCATATTGTCCCTGGCGCTCCGTTGATTGTGCACGAACGCGTCGGCCTGCTCTATCGCCATTATGATTTTAGCCCGGCCAACAGCATCAGCTGTAACGATATCCGGCTGATTAAATCGCTGGTGCTGAAAGGCAGCGGCGTGACCGTTCTGAGCCTGCTGGATGTTCTGGATGAGGTGAAAAGCGGCCAACTGGCGTTTGTTCCGCTGCGCAATAAGCTGCTGCGGCCGCTGACGCTGGCGCTGTGTACGGCGCCATCGCGCCAGCTGTCTCGTCCGGCGCAAATGGCGATTCAAAAATTGACGGCGGTGATGGAGGAGATGCAAACCGTCGGCGGAGGTTAACCCAGCGGGCCGCCCTGGATGGTTTCGCACAGGCCATTGATAATTCGCTCCCCGGTCTCCTCTTTGAGCTCCTGATACCACGCCTGGGTCAGGGCCATATCTTTCCCGTGCGTGATGTCGCAGCGCTTGCGCGCCTTGAGTATCAGGTCGCGTACGCGCGCGCAGCGCAGCGCTTCGTACTGCCGCAGCGCGGAAACAATCTCACGATTTTCCAGGAAAATATTGCCCAGCACCACCGCATCCTCCATCGCCGCGCAGCCGCCCTGTCCGATGTCCGGGGTCGTGCTGTGACCGGCATCGCCGAGCAGCGCGACCTTGCCGCGAACCAGGGTATCCAGGGGTTCAATGTCATGGATTTCAACACGGTTGGTTGTCTGCGGATCCAGGGCGGCAATCAGTTTTTGCACCGCTGGCGCCCAACCGCTGAAGTAGCGGCTGAGATCGTCGCGCAGGGTGTGCCGATCTTCGGCCAGACCGGCGGGCAGCGGAACATCAAAGAAGAAATAGAAACGGCCATGCGCCACCGGCATCAGCGAGACGCGTTTGCCTTCGCCGACGAAGGTGGTCCACTGATCCGCCGGCGCAATGCTCTCATCGATATCCACCAGTCCGTTCCAGTTGACGTAACCCGCATAGCGGCGTTCGGGCTGATGGCCAAGTACATAGGGGCGCAGCGCCGAGTGGCTACCGTCGGCGGCGATCAGAAAATCACCGTGGGCCGTGCTCCCGTCGCTAAACCAGACGGTGACACCGTCAGCGTTTTCTTCCGCGCGAGTCACCCGTTTACCAAACTGCACCGCCTCGCGTCCCCAAAAATCGAGCATCTCTCTTTGCAGTTCGCTGCGTGACACCGGGCAGGGGCGGCCACCGGTGCGTTCAACCAGCGGAGCGAGGCTAAAGCGGGTCAGGGTTTCTCCGCCCTGATACTCTTTATAGGCTAAAAAGTGCATCGGGCCGCCGTAGGTTTCGATGATCTCGCCCATGCCGAGGTTGTTCATGCACTTCACGCCGTTTGGCCAGATGGAGATCGCCGCGCCGACCGGCTTTATCTCTTTCACCGCCTCAAACACCTCGCAGGTAATTCCCGCATTCTTGAGGGCTACCGCCGCGCTCAGACCGCCGATACCGGCACCAATCACTAATGCTTTCATGCTGTTCTCCTTATATTGCGTCATCAGGGAAGTGAGCAATTTGCGTACCAGCTTGCTCAAAGCACTAAAATCGGCCTTGCGGCGACAACACGGCGAGGTTTTGCACTTATCTGGTGCGTCAGAGGGTGGCAATTGCCATTTTCTGAACTAAAAATTTCTTAAGGATAATGATGGAATCGAAAGTTTCATCAACGGCGCACAACAGATGAGCGGGCAGGTAACAGCGATATCGAGTAATTATCATTAATAAACAACAGGTTATTGAGCTTCGCTATTGACGGGCGGCCCGCGGCGCCACTCTGGCCTGCTTTGTGCACTGTGCAGACAACGTTGAGGTGAAACGGGGGAATGGAGATGTTGCAAAACAACAACAGCGGTCAGTTGACGGCCTGGGCAATGGACAATGGCGCGGGGCCCTGTCCGCGTGGCCAACGACGGGCGACGCCCCGGCATGGGTTGTTATCACGCGGACAACGCGCGGCGGCGGCAAGGAGGGACAATGATCCTGCTTACTGACTTTAACCAACTGCCAGCCGACGAGGCCGCGCATCTGCTGGAGCCGTGCGTGGCGATTGACGCCTGGGTGACGGCGCTGGTGCAGGCCCGGCCATACCCGAACCTGGCGACGCTGCACGCCGTGGCGCAGCAGAAGTCGCTGGCGTGGGGCGAACCGGAGCTGGATCTGGCGCTAAGCGCGCATCCGCGCATTGGCGAAAAACCCGCCGCCCGGCACGGACATGCCGCGCTGTCGCGGCAGGAACAGGCGGCGGTCAACGATCGGGATGCGTCGCTCATCCAGGCGTTAACGGAGGGCAACGCCCGCTATGAAGCGCGCTTTGGCCGGGTGTTCCTGATTCGTGCCAAAGGTCGCAGCGGGGAAGAGATACTGCAGGCGCTGACGCAACGGCTGACCCACAACGCGGCGCAAGAGGTTGCGTGCGCGCTGGCGCAGCTACGTGAAATTACGTTATTACGACTAACGGGAGTCATTGGCGAATGAATACGTTGAGTACCCATATTCTGGATGTTTCCACCGGCAAGCCTGCACAGGGGGTGGTGGTCAACCTGCTGCGGGGAGGGCAATCTATCGCCAGCGGCATCACGGATGCGAATGGTCGCATCGCGTCGTTGGCGCCGGGCAAGCTGGTCGCCGGCCGCTATCGGCTGGTGGCGGATATTGGCGACTGGTTCACCCGCGGCGGTCTTGAGACGCTGTATCTGTGCGCGCAGATTGATTTTGCGATTGCCGAAGAGGCGGATGAACATTTCCATCTGCCGTTCTTGATTGCCCCCGGCGGCTGGTCAACCTATCGCGGGAGCTGAGCGTGCCAACGCCCGGCAGCGAGCCGGGCTTACTTATTCCGCCTCTGTGTGCCAGACGCACTCGCCATTGACCCAGGTCTGGTGAATATTGCGTTCGTCGCCCAGCGTCATCAGGACAAACAGCTGTTCGTAAATATCCTGACAGCGGGAGAGGCGCAGCCGCTGCAACGGCGTCACCCCAGGGGTGATGGCGACAAAGTCGGCCTCTTTTCCCGGCTGGAAGTTGCCAATCTTCTCATCGAGAGACAGCGCCCGGGCTCCTCCCAGCGTGGCATGGTAAAAGGCTTCACTGGCGCGTAGACGATAGCTTTGCAACTGCGCCACTTTATAGGCTTCGCCCAGAGTGCGTAGCATACTGAAAGTCGTCCCCGCGCCGACGTCGCTGCCGATGCCGATACGCACCTTCTGCTGCCAACTGGTGGGCAAGCGGAACAGACCGCTGCCGAGAAACAGATTTGAGGTCGGGCAGAAGGCGAGCGCCGAGCCGGTCTCGTGCAGGCATCGCCACTCCGCATCGGCGAGGTGAACTCCGTGGGCAAATACGCTGCGTTGGCCGGTTAAGCGATAGTGGTGATACACATCAAGATAGTGCTCATGCTCCGGCCACAGGCTTTTTACCCACGCTATCTCATTGAGATTTTCGCTCAGGTGGGTATGCAGCCAGGTATCCGGGAACTCTTCCCGCAGGCGTTGAACCGCGGTCAGCAGCTCCGGCGTCGACGTGGGGGCAAAACGCGGCGTGATGGCGTAGCCGAGGCGGCCCCGATGGTGCCAGCGCTGAATGAGCTCGCGGGTTTGCCGGTAGCTCTGCTCCGCCGTTTCACTCAGATAGTCCGGGGTGTGGCGGTCCATCATCACTTTACCGGCCAGCAGGCGCATATTCAGCCGCAGGGCTTCGCTGAACAGCGCATCGACGGATTCGGGATGCAGGGTACAAAACACCAGTGCGGTGGTGGTGCCGTGGCTCAGCAGCTGGTTGATAAAGAACTGCGCGATCTCTGCGGCATACTCTTCATCACAAAACTGACTCTCCACCGGAAATGTGTAGGTGGTCAGCCACTCCAGCAGCTGCTCGCCGAAGGCGCCAATCATCTCAGTTTGCGGATAATGCACGTGCGCATCGACAAAACCGGGGAGTAACAGCTGCCCGCGCAGATCGAGATAGCCTGTTTGCGGATGCAGGTACTGTTCGCCCTCCTGCCACGGCAGCAGCGCCTGAATTTTTCCCTGCTGGATAAACAGCACGCCATCATCAAGGTAGCGCGCATGGCGAGCGATATCGTCGGCGCTGTCGGCGATGTGGGCGATATCGAAAAAGGCGCCGCGAACGGCGGTGTGGTACTCAATCATCAGGACAACCTTCTTTGTTCCAGATAGGGGCAAGGGTATTGAGCAAAAATAATGCCAGTTTGTCGGACGGGAGATGCCGCGGCGCGGTGCCGCGGCAAAGAGGGGCGTTACTCTTTCTGGGCAAGCGGGCGGGAGGTAAAGCGCGATGCGGCGGGGGCGCGATCGTCGCGGGCGATCCAACGATAGGCCGCGCCGCTCAGGAAGACGCCGATAAACCAGCTAAAGTTCGCCACTTCATGCAGGGCCGGAATAAAGCTAATCACCAGCCCGAAAGCCACCGACGGGATCAACGCCGCGATGGCTTTCGGGTTAAAGCCGTTGCGATACCAGTACTGGCCCTGCGGCGTGGCATCAAACAAGTCGTCAACGGACACCTGGCCGCGCTTAATCAGGTAGAAGTCGACAATCAGAATACCAAACAGCGGGCCGATAAAGGCACCCAGAACATCCAGCGTATAGTGAATCAGCTCCGGTGAGTTAAACAGGTTCCACGGCGTGAGCAGAATGGAGCCGACCGCGGCGATCATGCCGCCGGTACGGAAGCTGATTTTCTGCGGTGAACAGTTGGAGAAATCAAATGCCGGTGAGACAAAGTTGGCGACGATATTGATCCCGATGGTGGCCGTGATCATCGTCAGCAGACCAATGGCGACCGCCAGATCGTTCCCCACGCGGCTGACGGTTTCAATCGGGTCGGTGATCATCCGGCCGAACAGCGACTGGGTGCCGGAGACAATCACCACGGTAACGATCGAAAACAGCAGGAAGTTAAACGGCAGACCCCAGCGATTGCCGCGCCGGATTTCGCCCATGCTTTTGCCGTAGCGCGAGAAGTCGCCGAAGTTCAGCAGCGGGCCAGAGAAGTAGGAGACCACCAGCGCGGTGGCGGTGATCATCTGCCAGGTCTGCTCGCCGGCGGTCAGCGATTTGCTGGCCAGGGTAAAGGAAATACCGTCAAAGCCGGTTTTGTATACGATCCAGCCCGCCAGTGCCAGCATCACCACGTAGACCGCCGGTCCGGCAATATCAATAAAGCGCTTAATGGCGCTCATTCCGTGCCAGAAGACCATTGCCTGCAGCAGCCACATGGTGGCGAAACAGAGCCATCCGAGGTGCGACAGACCCAGGAAAGTGGCTTCGGTTAATGTCGCCAGCGAAGGCCAGAACTTGAGCAGCACCAGCATCAGCGCGTTGGCCGCCAGATAGGTCTGGATGCCGTACCAGGCGAAGGCGATAAGCCCGCGGATCACCGCCGGGATATTGGCGCCAAAGACGCCAAACGCCTGACGACAGATGACCGCATAGGGCACGCCCGCCATCTGGCTCGGCTTCGCCACCAGGTTGGCGCACAGCTGGACGATACAAATTCCTACCAGCAGGCAGAGAAGCACCTGCCAGCTGGCCAGCCCGAGCGTGAAGAAGCTCGCCGCCACCACGTAGCCTCCCATGCTATGGACGTCGGACATCCAGAAAGAAAAGATGTTGTACCAGCTCCAGTTCTGGTCGCGCGTCGGCGCCAGATCCTCATTACACAGCCGTGGGCTGTAGCCGACGGTGGAGTCAGCGGCCTTAACCTGATGGGTATGTTGTCTGTTTGGCATGAAACCTGCTCCTCTGAATGAAAACCCTTTTACGTTACTGGTTGAGGCTGTTGCAGGATTCAGGCCAGAATCGTTAATCTTGTATACAAGAAATTTATTTTATGTATACGATTGGCTATCGAAAAGTAAAATCCGGAGTGGGTGAATGCGTAATGAAAACCGTCAGCAGGCCGCGCCAGCGCTGCATGACAAGGATGAATCCATCTATCAGGCCCTGCTGACCGCCATCGTGGAGCATCAGCTGCCGCCGGGCAGCAAGTTGCCGGAGGAGGCGCTGGCCGAGGTCTTCGGCGTGAGCCGGACCGGGATCCGCAAGGTGCTGCAACGACTCAATGCTGTGCAAATGGTGACATTAACGCCCAAACGTGGTGCACAGGTGGCCAGCCCAACGGTGGAAGAGGCGCGGGAGATCTTCCGCACCCGCGCGCTGCTGGAGGTGGCGAACCTGCCCGAGGTGATCGCCCGCTGTCAGCCGCCGCACCTGGCGGCGCTGGAGGCGATTATCCGCCAGGAGCAGCAGGCGCATGAAGCTTACGATGGCCCGGCGGCGATTCGCTTTTCCGCCGAATTTCATATTCAGCTGCAGGCCATTTCCGGCAATCAGGTCCTCACCGAAATGGTGACCCGCCTGAGTCAGCGCTCTTCATTAGTGATTGCGGCATGGGGAGCGCCGTGGCGTCAGGGCTGCCGCTGCGACGATCACGAGCAGCTTGTCCAGCTGCTGCGGCAAAAAGCGCTGCCGCCCCTGAGCGCGGCGTTAACGCACCATTTTGAACATATCGTTGCCAGCCTCTGCTTTGAGCGGGCTGGTGAATGCCTGCCTGATTTTGCCCGGCTGTTTGCCGGCGACAAGGAGTCCTGATGGCCACTATTTGTATACAAGTGATTAATCCCAACACCAACCCCGGGATGACCGACACCATCGCCACCGCCGCCCGCATGGCGGCGGCGCCGGGGACCGAGATTATGGCGGTCTCGGCACGGGAAGGGGTGCCGTCCATCGAAGGCCATTTTGATGAGGCCATTGCCGCCGTCGGCGTGCTGGAGCAGATTCAGGCCGGCCGCCAGCAGGGCGTTTCGGGCCACGTGATCGCCTGTTTCGGCGATCCGGGATTGCTGGCGGCCCGCGAGTTGGCGCAGGGGCCGGTGATCGGCATTGCCGAAGCGGCGATGCATCTGGCCACGCTGGTCGCCACGCGCTTTTCCATTGTTACCACGCTGCCGCGTACGCTGATTATCGCCCGTCATCTGCTGCATCAATATGGCTTCTACGACCGTTGTTCCGGTCTGCATGCCATTGATCTGCCGGTGCTGGCGCTGGAAGACGGCAGCGGCGTGGCGCAGGAGAAGGTGCGCGCGCGCTGTATCCAGGCATTAAAAGAGGATGGCTGCGGCGCCCTCGTGCTGGGCTGTGGCGGAATGTCCACCCTGGCCCAGGAGCTGACCCGCGAACTGCAGGTGCCGGTCATCGATGGCGTCAGCGCGGCGGTGAAGATGGTGGAGTCGCTGGTGGCGCTGGGTCTGTCGACCAGCAAACGCGGGGACTTAGCGTTCCCGGAAGCCAAAACCCTGAGCGGTAAATTTCAGGTATTCAATACATTTTCAATTTAAGGGGTGGGAGATGACGTCAGCAGCACAGAATTACCCTCGCGACCTGCGAGGATACGCCGGTCAACCGCCGCACGCGCAGTGGCCGAACCAGGCGCGCATTGCCGTGCAGTTTGTCCTTAATTATGAAGAGGGGGCGGAAAACCATGTTCTGCATGGCGACGCCGGTTCCGAGCAGTTTCTCTCCGATATAATCGGCGCCGCCAGCTACCCGGACAGGCACATGTCGATGGACTCGCTGTATGAGTACGGCAGTCGCGCCGGGTTCTGGCGCATCCATCAGGAGTTCAGCCGACGCGGGTTGCCGCTGACGGTGTTCGGGGTGGCGATGGCCCTCGCGCGTCACCCCGATATCGTCGCGGCGATCAAAGCCGCCGACTACGACGTGGTCAGCCACGGCTGGCGTTGGATCCACTATCAGCATATGGATAGCGACATGGAGCGCGAGCATTTGCATAAGGCAGTGCACGTCTTAACCGACCTGTTCGGCAAGCCGCCAACCGGCTGGTACACCGGGCGGGATAGCCCCAACACGCGACGGCTGGTGGTGGAACACGGCGGTTTCGATTACGACAGCGACTACTATGGCGATGATTTACCTTTCTGGACCGAGGTGCAGTGCGGCGACGGTTCGCGCAAGCCGCATCTGATTGTCCCCTATACCCTCGACGCCAATGACATGCGTTTTGCCACCGCGCAGGGCTTCAACACCGCCGAGCAGTTTTATACTTACCTCAAAGACAGTTTTGATGTGCTGTATGAAGAGGGGGAAGAGGCGCCGAAGATGATGTCTATCGGCATGCACTGTCGCCTGCTTGGCCGGCCGGGGCGCTTCCGCGCCCTGCAGCGTTTCCTCGATTATGTCCAGCAGCACGAGCGGGTCTGGGTCTGTACGCGCCAGCAGATCGCCACCCACTGGCGCGAAGTCCATCCGTTCCGGGAATAGTGGCCGTCCCCGGGTAGCCCGGCTCAGCGCCGGGTTAGCTCATCAGGCTGACCTGCGCGGCAACAATCCGCCAGCCAAACGGAAAACGGACCCAGGTTTGCTGCTGGCGGCCGATCCGCTCGCTGCCGGCGCGGGTAAACTCGGTGCTGCACACCGCGTAATCCTCGCCGAAGGTGACGATCTCGGTGTGGCGTAATTCGCGCTGCAATCCCGCCGCCGGACGGGCGGCGCGAAAGGCGCGAATTTCATCGATACCGTAGAGGTTCTCGCCGGCCCCCAGGCGCACCGTCCGTTTATCGTGCCAGAAGAGCTCATCCAGCACCGCAATGTTGTTGCTGACCAGCGCCTCTTCGTAGCGGTAAAAAGCGGCGGTTACCTCGGCCAGAACGCGCGGCCGGTTAATATTATCCTGATTGATCATCATGCTCTCTCCGCAGGGCGGGCCTCGGTGATGCCCGCGTGTTCCAGAGCGCGCGCAGCGCGCAGACAGGCCTGTTCATTAAACGGCGCGGCAATCAGCTGCACGCCAATGGGTCGGTTGGATGCCGTGCGCAGCGGGACCGTGACCACCGGCAGGCCGAGGAACGAGATGGGCTGGGTGAGTATGCCCATACTGGCGCGAACGGGCAGTATCTCGCCGTTGATCGTCATCGTCTGTTGGCCGATAAGGGTGGCGCTGCACGGTGTCGCCGGGGCGATGAGTACATCGACGTGGTGAAACAGCGATTTTATCGCCTGCCGGGCATGGCGGCGAAAACGCTGCGCCTGAAGATACCAGGCCGCAGGAATCATCGCCCCGGCCAGCAGACGCTCCCGCGAGCTCGGTTCAAAGCGTGCCGGTTCACGCCGCAGCGCCGGCAGATAGTGATTGCCCCCTTCGGAGGCGCTGATGATAAACGCCGCCGAACGCGCCAGTTCGGCCTCGGGGAACAGATGCTCTTCCCGGGCGTCGAGGGCCTGCGCGACGCGGGCTACCGCGGCACGGGCGTCGCTATCGCACCAGTCGCTGAAATAGCCGCCAAGCACTCCGCAGCGCAGACCCTCCGCCGCGCGTTCCAGCCGCTGGCGAGTGGGGGCAACGGCTTCGTCCGCCTGGGCATCATCGTCGGGATCGTGCCCCTGTAAGGCATCGTAGACCGCCGCCAGATCGTCGACGCAGCGGGCAAACGGGCCAATGTGATCGAGGCTGGCGACGAACGGATGGCTGCCCGCACGCGACAGGCGGCCAAACGTCGGCTTCAGGCCAAAAATACCGCACAGGGAGGCCGGGACGCGGATTGAGCCGTTGGTATCGCTTCCCAGAGAGAAGTGAACCAGCCCGGCGGCAACCGCCGCTGCCGAACCGCCGGAAGAGCCGCCGGCGATGCGCTGCGGATCGTGCGGATTATGGGTGGCGCCATAGTGGCTGTTTTCGGTGGTGAACCCATAGGCGTAGGCATCCATATTGACCATTCCGCTAAGCAGACCGCCTGCCGCGCAGATCTGCCGTACTGCCCAACCGTCGTTGACGGCAGGCGGGAGGTCGCTGAACAGCTGTGCGCCGGCGAGGGTGGTTTCCCCGGCAACGTCGAACAGATTTTTTACCGCGTAGGGAACCCCCGCCAGCGCCGGTAACGGCTGGCGGGTTCGACGCAGCGCATCAATCTGGTCGGCTTCGGCGAGCATCCGGCGTTCGGTGATCTGCGTCCAGGCATTAATCCGCCGGTTAACCTGCGCCATATCGTCGAGAGTACGGCGGGCAATCTCTCTGGCGCTCAGCTCACCGTCGGCCAGCGCGCGCTGAATATCAGCAATCGTCATCTCAGTCAGGGTCATGCTTTGTACACTCCGGCAATCTCCAGGCGTTCATCGAGCGGCAAGGCCATCAGCGGCTCAGCCATGGCGGCAATACGGGAGAACTGTAGCTGAAGCTCAGCGCGGCGGGTGTCGTCCAGCTCCAGTGCCAGCAGGTGTTCCATTTGCGCCAGATAAGTGCGCCAGTCGTTTACGCTATGGGTCATGTTCGTCTCCTAATAACCGGCGGCGGCGCCGTTGCTGCGCGGATCGGACGCCCCTTCAAACAGGCCGTTGGGATGACGGACGATGGCGCCGGCGTGCCCCATGGCTTCGCTATAATCGGCCAGCACCTCCACGTCATGACCCAGCGCCCGCAGACGGGCGATGCTCTCCGGCGCGAAGCGGCCTTCCAGCTTCAGTGAATCTGAGGTTTGTCCCCAGGTTCGGCCCAGCAGCCAGCGCGGGCGCGAAATACTCTCCTGCAGCGGGATGCCCTGCAGGATGTAACGGGTGAAAATGGCCGCCTGAGTTTGCGGTTGGCCATCCCCGCCCATCGAACCGTATACCATGACCCGGCCGTCGTTGAGGCGTGCGGCGGCGGGGTTGAGGGTATGAAACGGCTGTTTGCCTGGCGCCAGCGCCAGCAGATGTGCGGGGTCGAGACTGAACGAGGCGCCGCGGTTTTGCCAGACGATCCCGCTATCCGGCAGTACGACGCCGCTGCCAAACTCATGATAAAGACTTTGAATAAAGGAGACCGCCAGCCCGCTGCTGTCCATCACCCCCATCCAGACGGTGTCGCCGGGGCCTTTTCCCGCCCCCCAGGGGACGGCCTGCCGATCGTCGATGTTATCGGCCAGCTGCTGGAGCGCCTGCGGGTCGAGCAGGCTTTGAATATCCACGTCGAGATGACGGGGATCGGTAATGTGGGCATCGCGCAGGCCAAAAGCCTGCTTGGTGGCCTCGACGATACGGTGCACGGTCTGCGCGTCATCGGCATCGTGCATCGCCAGCCGGTCGGTAATCCCGAGGATCGCCAGCGAGACCAGTCCCTGCGTTGGCGGCGCCAGATTCCACAGTTCGCCGTGCTGGTGCTGAAGCTTCAGCGGCGCAGGGCGACGGGCGCGATGCTGCTGTAGATCGGCAAGGGTGATGGGCAACCCGCAGGCCGCCATCCCCGCAGCCAGACGGCAGGCCAGCGGGCCGCGATAAAAACTGTCGAGGCCATCGTCGACCAGCTGCTTAAGCGTCGATGCCAGCGCGGGCTGACGAAAGCGACTGCCGGCGGCCGGCGGTTGTCCGTTGACCAGAAAGGTCTCCGCGAACCCTGGCAGGTCATGGAGTTCGGCGAGTTTTCCGGCGCTGGCGCTGGACTGGGACGCCGTCACCGGCGTGCCGTCAGCGGCATAGCGAATCGCATCATCCAGCAGGCGCGCCAGCGGCAGCGCTTTTCCGGTCAGCGTCTGCGACACCTTCAGCGCTTCATCCCAGCCGCTGACGGTCCCGGCGACGGTCAGCGCCGCTTGCGGTCCGCGGTGCGGAATTTGCGCCAGCCCGGCGTAGGCTTCCGGCGTGGCCAGCGAGCCCGCTGCGCCGCTGGCGTCAATGGCCATCGGTTCGCCCTCCGGCGGGACGATAAGCCAGAAGCCATCGCCGCCCAGGCCGTTCATATGTGGGTAAACCACCGCAATGGTGGCCGCCGCGGCGACCATGGCTTCTATCGCGCTGCCGCCTTCGCGCAGCACGGCAACCGCGCTTTGGCTGGCCAGATGGTGCGGGGCGACCGCCATTCCGTGGGCGGATACATTACTCTGCATGGGTTGTCCTCATGATCCAAAGGTGATGTCAGCGCTGCAAAAGCTGTTCCACTTTGAGCGTAAAGTTTCATTCGTCGGGAGGGGCGGCCCTTTTTCTTAAACTGGCATGCATTATGAAAGCGCTCTCATCATGTATAGTTTGATGAAACAAAAGTTACAGAGGCTGTATGGAACAACTGGATGAACGCTTGAAAGGGCAATATGCCTCATTGTCGCCTCAGGAACAGCGGGTGGCGGATTTTATTTTCGATCACTTCGACGACCTGATTAGCTATAACAGCGCTGAGCTGGCGCAGCTGAGCGGGGTGTCAAAAGCCACGGTGAGCCGTCTGTTTAAGCGGCTGGGCTACGAAAAATATAAGGATATGCGCGATGAGCTGCGCACGTTACGCCAGAGCGGAATGCCGCTGACCGATCATCGCGATGCGGTGCAGGGGAACACGCTGCTGGCGCGGCACTATAAGCAGGAAATGGCGAATCTGACGCAGTGGGTCAATGCCCTCGATGCGCAGCAGTTTGCCGAGGCGATTAGCGGGATGGTCAACGCCCGGCGCATTGCGATCATCGGAATGCGCAACTCCTGGCCGGTGGCGCTGCACCTGCGCCAGCAGCTGCTGCAGGCGCGCGGGCAGGTGCAGGTGCTGCCGCAGCCGGGACAGAGCTTAAGCGAGGAACTGGTGGATCTGACGGCGGACGATCTGGTGGTGGTCATGGCCTTTCGCCGCCGTCCGCGCATTATTCGCCCGCTGTTGCAACAGCTCCAGCAGCGCGGTATTCCGGTACTGCTGATCTGTGAACCGCAGGCATACAGCCTGTTTCCGCTGTCCCGCTGGCAGCTGTGTGCTCCCCTGGATAGCGTCTCGGCCTATGACAGCTACAGTTCGGTAAACAGCTTGATCAACCTGCTGGCGAATGCGTTCCTGCACGAAATTCTCGATAAAGGCCGCCCGCGCATCCACGATATCGCCACCCTTTATCAGCAGCTGGACGAGCTTGAGCAACGATAATGGGGCCTCAGGCTGGTGCTTTGCTCTTTTATGGTGCAATAAAATAGTGGGGGAATGAACTCCGTTTCCCCGCTGTTTTCCGCTATCTCCTGTTTCTTCTCTCTTTTCTCGCGCTTTGCGCCGTGACCCTCCCATTTTTTGTATCTGGCACATTAGTTGCAGAAGTTTATTTAAAGAATCTTTTGTTTCATACTAACGTAACGGGTAAACATCATGAAAAAACTGCTGATCGCACTGGCCGGGGCCGCTTGTCTGTTCACGCAAATCACAGCGGCGAAAGCCGACCAGCTGCAGGATATCGAAAAGCGCGGCGTGATTCGCATTGCGGTTCCGCAGGATTTCCCGCCGTTTGGTTCGGTGGGGACCGATCTCCAGCCGCAGGGCTATGACATCGATATGGCGCGTTATCTTGCCAGTCAGATGAAGCTCAAGCTGCAGCTGGTGCCGGTGACCAGCGCCAACCGGGTGCCTTATCTGCAAACCGATAAAGTGGATCTGGTTATCTCCAGCCTCGGCAAAAATGCGGAGCGCGAGAAGGTGATTGATTTCAGCCGCCCGTATGCGCCGTTCTTCCTTGGCGTATTCGGCCCGAAAGGGGAAGAGCTGAAGGATGCGGCGGCGCTCGGCGGCAAAACCGTCGGCGTTACCCGTGGCGCGGTGGAAGATATGGTGCTGACCAGCATTGCGCCGAAAGAGGCGCAGATTAAACGCTATGAAGACAACAACACCACGCTGTCGGCTTATCTGTCAGGCCAGGTGCAGTACGTGGCGACCGGTAACCTGGTGGTGGCGGCGATTTCCCGGCAAAACCCGGCTAAAGCGCCGGTGCCGAGCTTTATGCTGAAAGATTCGCCGTGCGTGATTGGTCTGAAAAAGAATGAGCCGGCGCTGAAAACGAAAGTCGATGCGCTGATCGAGCAGGGAATTAAAGACGGTACCCTGAACAATTTGTCTCAGCAGTGGCTGAAAGCGCCGTTGCCCGCCGACTTTTCCGCATAAGGTCAGTGAATGACGGAACAACTTCATTTTTCTGCGCTCTGGCCGCACTGGCCGGAGCTGCTGGCGGGACTGTGGGTGACGGTTCAGCTGACGGTACTGGCGACGGTCGGCGGCCTGGCTATCGGCATCTTCGGCGCCGCTATTCGTAGCGGGCGGCCATCCTGGTTCAGCCGTTTGTGGGGCGGCTACGTGGAGCTTATCCGCAATACGCCGTTTGTGGTTCAGCTGTTCTTTATCGTCTTCGGTCTGCCTAACCTCGGGCTGAAGATGACGGCAGGCGAAGCCGCGCTGCTGGCGATGGTGGTCAACCTTGGCGCCTACAGCACCGAGATCGTTCGCGCCGGGATCCAGGTGACGCCAAAAGGCCAGTGGGAGGCCGGGCGTGTGCTGGGGCTGAGCCGCACGCAGACTTTTATTCGGGTGGTGTTGCCGCCGGCGCTGCAGCGGATTTACCCGGCGCTGGTCAGTCAGTGCATTATCGTGATGCTGGGATCGTCGGTGGTGTCGCAGGTCTCTTATGAAGAGCTGACCTTTGCCGCCAACCTGATCCAGTCGCGGACGTTTCTGAGCTTTGAGGTCTATCTGGTGACGACGGGGATCTACTTAGTGCTTTCGATAACCATGCGTCAGCTGCTGATGGCGGCAGGGCGAAAATGGCTGGGGGTGCAGGCATGATGGTCACCTTTACTGACTGGGATATTATTCGCAATCTGCTGCTGGCCGGCCGCTGGACGGTGCTGTTGTCGCTGGTGGCGTTTATCGGCGGCGCGCTGGTGACGTTGCCGCTGCTGCTGCTGCGCCTCACCGGCGGACGCCAGGTTAAGCGCCTGATTCGCGGCTATATCGAGCTGTTTCAGGGGACGCCGCTGCTGATGCAGCTGTTTCTGGCCTTCTTCGGCGTGGCGCTGTTCGGCATTGACGTCTCGCCGTGGACCGCCGCGTCGCTGGCGCTGACCTTCTACACCAGCGCCTTTTTACTCGATATCTGGTTCGGCAGCATTCGCGCGTTGCCGAAAGGGCAGTGGGAAGCTTCGCGCTGTCTGGGCCTCAGTTTCGCCCAGACCTTGTTTCGCGTCATTGCGCCGCAGGCGCTGCGTATCGCCATTGCGCCCACCGTAGGGTTTGCGGTGCAGGTGGTGAAAGGCACCGCGCTGGCGTCGATTATTGGCTTCGTCGAACTGACCAAAGCTGGCACGATGCTGACCAACGTGACCTATCAGCCGTTTAAAGTCTTTGCGCTGGTGGCGCTGGGCTACTTCATTCTGTGCTACCCGCTGTCCCGCTACAGCCGCTATCTGGAGAATAAATTCAATGCCTCTCATCACCATTAATCAGATGCAGAAGTACTACGGCGACAACCACGTGCTCAAAGGTGTCGATCTGGACATCGAGATGGGCGAGGTCATTTCGATTATTGGCCGTAGCGGCTCGGGGAAAAGCACGCTGCTGCGCTGTATTAACGGGCTGGAAGGGTATCAGGACGGCAGCATTAAGCTGGGCGGCATGACCATTACCGACCGCGATTCGCAGGCCCGCGAGATCAGCCGTTCCGTCGGGATGGTGTTCCAGAATTTTAACCTGTTTCCGCACATGACCGCGCTGGAGAACGTGATGCTGGCGCCGCGACGGGTGCTGAAAAAAAGCGCCGCCGAATGTCGTGAGCTGGCGCAGCGGATGCTGGAGAAGGTCGGCCTTGGCGATCGGCTGGACTATTATCCCTCGAGCCTCTCCGGCGGCCAGCAGCAGCGGGTGGCGATTGCCCGCGCGCTGGCGATGTCGCCAAAAGTGTTACTGTGTGACGAGATTACCTCGGCGCTGGATCCGGAACTGGTGGGCGAAGTGCTCAAGGTTCTCGAGCAGCTGGCTGCCGAGGGAATGACGCTGATTCTCGTCACCCATGAAATGAATTTTGCCCGTGAAGTGGGCGATCGGGTGGTGTTTATGCATCAGGGACGGGTCTGGGAGCAGGGTGACAGTAAAACGCTGTTTGCCAACCCGCAGACCCATGAACTGAAGCAGTTTATCTCCTCCGTTCGCGGCCTGAATTAATCAAAGGACTCTAAAATGGATATCGCTCAATTTTCGCAACTCAACCCGCCGCCGCGCCTGCTAATGGGGCCGGGGCCGATTAACGCCGACCCGCGCGTGCTGCGCGCCATGTCGAGCCAGCTGATTGGTCAGTACGATCCGGCGATGACCCACTATATGAATGAGGTTATGGCGCTGTACCGCGGGGTGTTCCGTACCGAAAATCGCTGGACGATGCTGGTGGACGGCACCTCGCGCGCGGGAATCGAAGCGATTCTGGTGTCGGCTATTCGCCCTGGCGATAAGGTGCTGGTGCCGGTATTTGGCCGCTTCGGCCATCTGCTGTGCGAAATCGCCCGCCGCTGTCGCGCCGAGGTTCACACTATCGAGGTACCGTGGGGCGAAGTCTTCACCCCCGATCGGGTTGAAGACGCCATCAAACGCGTGCGTCCGCGCCTGCTGCTGACGGTGCAGGGCGACACCTCGACCACCATGCTCCAGCCGCTGGCGGAGCTGGGCGATATCTGTCGCCGTCACGAGGTGCTGTTTTACACCGACGCTACCGCCTCGCTGGCCGGCAATGCCCTGGAGACCGATGCCTGGGGGCTGGATGCGGTATCCGCAGGGATGCAGAAATGCCTCGGCGGCCCGTCCGGTACCTCGCCGATTACCCTCAGCGCGCGCATGGAGGAGGTGATTCGCCGCCGCAAATGCGTGGAGGAGGGCATTCGTACCGACGCCCATCTTGATGGCGTGGATGAGATGGTTTACTCCAACTACTTCGACCTCGGCATGGTGATGGACTACTGGGGGCCGGAGCGCCTGAATCACCACACCGAGGCCACATCGGCGCTGTTTGGCGCTCGCGAATGCGCGCGACTGATCCTGCAGGAGGGGCTGGATCGGGGGATCGCCCGACATAAGCTGCATGGCGATGCGCTGCTCAAAGGCATTCAGGCGATGGGGCTGGAGACCTTTGGCGACCTGAAACATAAGATGAACAATGTGCTCGGAGTGGTGATTCCGCAGGGCATCAACGGTGACCAGGTACGGAAGCTAATGCTGGAAGATTTCGGCATTGAGATCGGCACCTCCTTTGGCCCGCTGCATGGCAAAGTGTGGCGTATCGGCACCATGGGCTATAACGCGCGGAAAGATTGCGTGCTGACCACGCTCAGCGCTCTGGAGTCAGTACTGAATTACCTGAAATTCTCTACCACCCAGGGAGCGGCGATGCAGGCGGCGTGGGATCACTATTGCAGCGAGAGTGCGCGATGAATCAATCAACACGCCAGCAGGCGGAGATGATGGCGGCCGCGGAGCGGGTGATGGCCCGCGCCGATGAGCTGGCCGCGATCAGCGAAACGGCAGAAGGGCTGACCCGGGTGTATCTCTCGCCGCAGCATTTGCAGGCCAATCAGCAGGTGGCGCGCTGGATGACGCAGGCGGGAATGACCGTCTGGCAGGATAGCGTCGGGAACATTTGCGGGCGTTATGAAGGCGAGCAGGAGGGGGCGCCGGCAATTCTGCTGGGATCTCATCTGGATACGGTACGCAATGCCGGGCGCTATGACGGCATGCTGGGAGTGCTTACGGCGATTGACGTGGTGGAAAACCTGCATCGGCAGGGGCTTCGCCTGGCGAAAGCGATAGAGATTGTCGGTTTCTGCGATGAAGAAGGGACCCGTTTTGGCATCACGTTGCTGGGCAGTCGCGGCCTGACGGGAAGCTGGCCGGAGAGCTGGCTGGCGCAGACCGATGCTCAGGGGATCAGCGTGGCGCAGGCGATGGCGCAGGCCGGACTTGATCCTGCGCGAGTCGGCCTGGCGGCGCGTCCGACGGCGGATATCGCCGGCTATCTCGAGCTGCACATTGAGCAGGGGCCGTGCCTTGAGCAAGCGGAGCTGGCGCTCGGCGTGGTGGAGGCCATCAACGGCGCCCGCCGCCTGAACTGCCGTTTTACCGGCGAAGCGGGCCACGCCGGAACGGTACCGATGAGCCAGCGTCGGGATGCGCTGGCCGCCGCCGCCGAATGGATGGTCCTCATTGAGACGACAACCCGGCAGCACGGGGGAAACCTGGTGGCTACGGTGGGGACGCTGCGCTGCGCCCCGGGCGCGGTTAACGTCATTCCCGGCGAGGTGGCGCTGACTCTGGATATTCGCGGCCCGCAGGATGGTCCGCTCGACGCGCTGCTCACCACGCTGCTGGATGCCGCGCAGGCGATAGCCGCCCGTCGCCATCTGCGCTTTGCCGCCGAAGCGTTCTACCACATCGCCGCGACCGCCTGCGATCGGCGGCTACAGGCGGTGTTGACGCAAGCCGTCACCGAGGTTCAGGGGCGCTCGCTGTCCCTGCCGAGCGGCGCCGGGCACGATGCGATCGCCATCGCCGAACGTTGGCCGGTAGGCATGCTGTTTGTGCGCTGCAAAGGCGGCGTCAGCCACCACCCGGCGGAATCCGTTACCTGCCAGGATGTGGCGTTGGCTATTGCGGCGTTTCGCCGCGCGACGCGGGCGCTGGCCGAAAACGCATAAGCCGTCCCGCGCGGTCGCACTAGCGGCTTCTTCTGCGCCGGCGCCGCGCTGAGGGCCGCTGATCGGCGGCTGATTGACCGAAGTGACGGGCTATTTTTACCCGAAAGTAGCACAAAGTGCTAAATATGCGGATGATGAACTCTATACCATCCGCGGCACTGACCTCGTCGCCATGGATTGGTAGTCAGTTGGAATCATTCCGCGGGGTCAGTCTGCTCTTCTTGTTAAGCATCGATGACGCCTTTAACCCTCAGATAATCATCATTTTTATTCGCTGAAAATTCCCCGACTGTTATGCTACTTGTGAAAAGATATGCTGCTGACGAGAGACATGCCGATGCTGAATTCAGAACAGAGTATTAATATACAGACGCAGTCCTCCCGTTCCGGGATGAATCTTTTCTCCGCATTACTGATAATTATCGCCGTTTCCGCATTGTGTATTGTGATTTCGAAACCATTAGGTCCCTGGGACGTTATCTTCGCCAACGCCGGGCTGTATATTGATCTGTTAGCCTTATTGTTCCTGGTGTTTATGTTATGGATTTCGGCAAAAGTCAGAATGAGTTATGTCGCGGTAAACTGGGTGCGCTACGGGCTGTTGCTCTGGATAGCCGGCTGTACCTTTGATGTAATGGACGAAATATTTGTCCAGCCGAAATGGATGGGCTATTACTGCGAAGATCTGCTCCGTCTTTCCGGCATGCTGTTGACGACCATCGGTATCTACAAAATTATCGAGCGTATTAACGTGCTGTACGTCGACGCGCGTTCTCAATCGTTAAAAGACGAGCTTACTCAACTGCCTAACCGGCGTTTTTTCATTGATACCATCCGGGAAAAACAGGGCCACCAGCTGGCGCTGATGATTCTGGATATTGATTTTTTCAAGAACATCAATGATACCTACGGCCATCTGGTGGGCGATGAGGTGCTATTTGCGTTGGGTAAACAGCTGGCAAAATTAACCAGCGATAAAATTCTGCCGGCCCGGATTGGCGGCGAAGAGTTTGCCATTATTGTTGACGGGATGCCGGCCGAAGAGGTGCGCAACCTGGCGCAGTCCATTCTGGAGAATGTCCGCTCCATTCTGATTAATCATGATTATCCGCTGTCGGTCAGCATTGGCGTCGGCATGCGTGAAAAAGGTGAAGCGCAGGATGCGTTTATTAAGAAGGTGGATGAAGCGCTCTACCAGGCGAAACATAACGGCCGTGGACGCGTCGAGTGGGCCACATCCTGAGGCCGCCGCTATCCCTGCTGCGCGCTGCGACAATGGCGGCGATATTCAGAAGGGGAGCGTTCGGTATAGCGTTTAAACACCCGGCAAAAATAGTTACTGTCGACAAAACCGCAGTTATGGGCAATCTCTTTGACTTTTAAATCGTAACCCCGCAGCAGCTTTTTGGCCTGCTCGAGCCGGACGCGGGTCAGGTATTCGTTAAAGCCGACGGAACCCGACTTCTGAAAAATGTGCGACAGGTAGTTGGGGGTGATATGAAAACGTTTCGCCACCGATTCGCGGGTTAACGGCTGGCTGAGATTCTCCTCCAGATAATCCTGTACCGCCATAAACAGGTCGCGGCTACGGCTGACCCGCATCTCCAGGCCGACCAGCTGTTCAAGGCAGTGGCTCAGCAGCGCCGACACCACCAGCCGGGCGGTGACCGGGTCTGGCTGCAGACATATTTCGTTCAGCGCCAGCAGCAGATAAGAGCCCACGCGCGGTCCCAGGCGAGCGACGCTCTGTTTCTCCGTTCGCAGCCGTTTACCGTCCCAGTGCTGGATGCAAAACCCCAGCTTTTGCCTGCCAAATAAAATACTTAAGGTCGATGCCTGACCGGTCCACTGCGGACAGGTCCATTTTCCCGCCTGAACATAAAGCACCTGTGATGTTGACAGCACCATATCGGACAAGGGTAAACCGTTCTCCCGCAGCTCCCCCTCCAGCACAATTTCCAGACGCGGAAACGCGACCTGATAGGCCAGTTCCGGGACAGAAATATCCGGTTCCGGGAACCTGACCAGCAGCCTGTCCTTCTGATTGACCAGACGATTTAAAATACCCGGCAGATCTTCAATCATCCCTTCACCCCGAGAGCGAACTATTATCCTGTTGAATATAATCTATTTAATACCCGCAGATCTCTTTTAGATCGCCCGATTGAGCGCCCGGAGCCGGCCTGCGGCCGCCCGCAGCTCAGAGTTTGATGATCATCACACTTTGTCTCCCCGCGTACGGATGTCCAGTTTTTCGTAGGAATCGCCTCATGTTTTTCCCCTGGCCGACGATTAGAGTTTATTTCGTGTTATCGAAAGGTTAAGGAAAGGAAATATGGAACATCAATCTGCTGTCTATCTGGATGCCCTCGGCGCCAACATCGCCTTATCCGCCAAAATGAAACAGGAGCTGGATACGCTTGGCTACACCGTGGTGCATCATCTGGCCGACCCGGCATGGCTGGCGGCGATGCGCGAGCTTATCGATGCGCTTGTCGAGAGCGAGGGAGATAACCTGGCCATGGAACACCATCAGGAGGCGACCGCGACGCGTATTGCCAATCTGGTGAATAAAGGGGTGATTTGGGAGAAGGTGTGGTCCCATCCGCTGGTGCTGTCGGCCTGCCGCTATATTTTTCAGGGCGACTTTAAAGTGTCCAGCCTGAATGCGCGCGAGGCGCTGGTTAACGGCGGCCACCAGCCTCTACATGCCGACTGGAAAAAACCGCGTCCCGATTTTCCCAAAGTGCATCTGGTCAATACCATTTGGGCAATCGATGATTTGAGCGCCGAGAATGGCGCCCCGCGAATTATTCCCGGTACGCATCTGCGCCCGGAACTGCCCGAAGAGGTCCTGAGCGACCCTGAACTGCCGCACCCGGATGAGGTGGTGTTTGCCGCCCCGGCGGGGAGCGTGATGATTTATAACGCGCATACCTGGCACGGCGGAACCTGCAATATCACCGGCAGCAGAAGACGGGTGCTGCACGGTTTATACATTGACCGCCAGGACAGCGCGCAGCAGGACCAGCGGCTCTGGTTAAAGCCGGAAACCGCCAGCCGCCTGACGCCGGCGCAAAAATGGCTGCTGGATGTGGAGTAACCCGGTGCGCCGTGGTGTCCGTTTTTTGCCAGGTGGCGGCTACGCCTTACCTGGCCTACGAAACGGTTGCGTCCTGGGCGGCGGGGTAAATCCCTTGTCCGGGCTACGGTGTGCACCGGCTGTAGCCCCGGTAAGCGTAGCGCCACCGGGGAGAGATTCCCTGGCGGCGGGGTAAATCCCTTGTCCGGGCTACGGTGTGCACCGGCTGTCGCCCCGGTAAGCGTAGCGCCAGCGGAGAGAGGCTCCCGGGCGGCGGGGTAAATCCCTTGTCCGGGCTACGGTGTGGCACCGGCTGTCGCCCCGGTAAGCACAGCGCCAGCGGGGAGAGGCTCCGGGGCAGCGGGGCAAATTTCTAGTCCGGGCTACGGTGTGGCACCGGCTGTAGCCCCGGTAAGCGTAGCGCCACCGGGGAGAGGCTCCCGGGCGGCGGGGTAAATCCCTTGTCCGGGCTACGGTGTGGCACCGGCTGTAGCCCCGGTAAGCGTAGCGCCACCGGGGAGAGGCTCCCGGGCGACAACCCGGCAGACGCTAGAGGTTCGTCTTCCCAGGGAGGCAGTGGAATGAGCAGGCCGCTCTCAGGGGATATCTAAATAAACGATCGGCTTTTTCATGATGCTTTTTACCGCTTCAGCGATGTGCTGCGGCTGGAGTAAAAACGTTTTGATGCTGGTTTTAATCGTGCGCTGACCGCAAAAGCGCCTGGCGTCGTCGATTTCAATATCCGTGACCAGCAGGACGACATCGGCCTGGGCAATATCGTCGGGGGTAATTTTATTCTCAATCCCCAGCGCGCCCTGGGTTTCGATTTTAATCTGCCACTTTTCGTGGTGGCCGACTTTTTGTAAACGTTCCGCCGCCATATAGGTATGGGCCACGCCGCTCACACAGGCCGTGACCGCAACGATCTTGAGAACCATAGCATCCTCCGGGCATTAGCCACCGACAGTTACGCGAAAACCAGCTTGTTCAGCCATGAGAGTGAATCGGTTCATTTCTGCTGCCGATGGCGCACCGACCTTTGCCATCGCCCATCTCTTGCCCAACAGCGAGTATTTCGGCTCGCCATATTGGTGAAACGGCAGCAGGTGAATGTCAGACAGGGCAAACGGCGCCAGGAAGGAGAGAATCTGGCTGAAGTTCTTTTCACACAGGGTAAAGCCGGGAATGAGCGGCACTCTGGGAATGACGTGAACGCCATTTTCCACCAGCCGGCGGAAATTTTCCAGCACCCGGGGGAGATCCATTGCGAGCTGCTCTCTGGCCTGCCCGGGATCCATGATTTTCAGATCAAACAGCACTTCGTCGCACGCCTGGGCAAGAGGGTAGACGCGGCTGAAGGCGGCGTCGCCCGCCGTTTCTATCGCCGTGTGGATCCCCCACTGGCGCAACGCGCGTAAGAAGCGGGTGGCAAACCCGGCCTGCATTAACACCTCTCCGCCCGATAGTGTGACGCCGCCGCCCGAGGCGCGAAAAAAGATCTCATCTTTCAGCACCTCTTTGAGCAATGCTTCCTGAGTGACATCGCGGCCAATCTGCTCCCATGCACCGGAAGGGCACTCTTCGACGTCCCGCTGGCAGTGTGCGCAGTGGAGACAGCGGCTTTCCCGGCGCACGGTTTCAATTTTGGGCGAGAGGGATTCCGGGTTGGCACACCACGGGCAGGTGTGTGGGCAACCTTTAAAAAAGACGACGGTTCTGATCCCCTGGCCATCGTTGAGCGAGTAGCGCTGGAGATTGAAAATGCGCGCCCGGTCGGCGCGCGTCTCGATAACGTCACAGTTGATGCGTAGTGCGGTGGATAATGTCATCCTGGATCTCCTTCGATAACTCCACAAAGAAGGCGCTGTAGCCGGCGACGCGTACCACCAGGCCGGCGAAATCCTGAGGGCGCTGCTGCGCTTCCCGCAGCGTCTGTGCGTTGACCACGTTAAACTGGATATGCTGTAGCTTCAGGCTGGTGAAAGCCTGTAAGAAATCGGCCAGCTTGTTGAGCCCGCTCTCTCCGCTCAGGGTCGCCGGGGTGAACTTAACGTTCAGCAGCGTGCCATTGGAGAGCAGGTAGTTATCCAGCTTGCTGACCGATTTCAGGACCGCCGTTGGCCCCTGAGAATCCTGGCCGACCATCGGCGACAGACCGCCATCGGCTAACTGCTCGCCGGCCAGGCGGCCATCCGGGGTTGCGCCGACCACTGAGCCGAGCGGGACGTGTGCCGAGACGGTATACGAACCGGGGGTGAAATGCCCGCCGCGCGGGTTGCGGTACTGCTCAACCTCTTTACAGTAAAAGCGCAGCAGGTCGGCGCTGATATTGTCCACCTCATCGATATCGTTGCCATATTTTTCAAAGCGGTGAACCAGGCGGGCGCGGATTTTCTCGCCTTCCGGCGTCTGGAAATTAGCCTTGAGGACCTGAATCAGCTCGTCGTAGCTCATGCGCTGCTGGTCGAAGACCATCCCCTTGAGCGCATGCAGGGAGTCGCTGAGATTGGCGATACCAATCCCCTGCACGCCGGAGAAGTTGTAGCGCGCGCCGCCTTCGGTGATGTCCTTTCCGTGCAACGCACAATCCTGAATAAACGAGGAGAGCAGGGGAACCGGCGCCTGATCCCGATGGCCGAGGTCGCAAATGTTGCTGCCTTCGACCATCAGCTTGATGTAGTAGCGGGTCTTCTCGCGGATCTGCTGAATCAGCCCGTCCCAGCTGATATCGGGGTTACCTTCGTTCTCCAGCATCACGATTTCCATCACCTTCAGCAGGTTGAACATCGCAATATCGTGCAGCCCATAGGTACGGCCGGGGATGGAGAGTTCGACGCAGCCCACGACGGCATAATCTCGCGCATCCTCCAGCGAGACGCCGCGGTTGAGAAAGGCCGGAACCACCACTTCGTCGTTGAAAATTTGCGGGATCCCGGTGCCTAAGCGGATGGTTTCCGCCGTTTTGTGCAGGAACGGGCGGTCGATCAGTTCGTTGACCCGCACCCCGAGATTGGGCTGCGGTAGACGGACGTTCTGATAGGCATCCAGCGCGAGAAAGGAGAGCACGTTTACCGCGCTGCGCCCGGTCTCGCTCAGGCCGCCGAGCAAGGCGGTATAGCCCGTCGGGAAGCCGGCAAAGTAGCGGGCGCTGCTGGATGAGCGCAGCAGGACGATATCGTTGCACTTGACCCACAGCGATTCCAGCAGCGTTTTCAGGAACGCGGGATCCTCGCCGCGGGTTAACGACGCCTGATAAAACGGCAGCATATACTGGTCAAAACGGCCAAGCGAAATCGAACTGGCGTTGGACTCGTACTGCAGAATGATGTTCATGTACCAGAACAGCTGGCAGGCCTGCCAGAAATCCTCCGGGCGATGCTCGGCGTTATGACGCGAATGAGCGGCAATCGCCTCCAGCTCCTGGCGTCGCTGCGGATCGTTGCAGCGGCGGGCCATGTCAGCGGCGAGGGTGGCGTAACGCAAAATGTGGCGCTGCGAGGCCGCCAGTAAAATCAGCACCGCCTGATAAAAATCGTTCTCCGGATGCTGCCGGGCCAGGGTTTTCATTTCCACCGTCAGCGCCGCCAGTCCTTTATTCAGCAGACGGGGATAATCAATAATGATGTGTCCCTGGCCCTTGTCGGTCTGGTTGATGCTGAAAATCTGCGTGCGTACCGCCGCTTTCACCTCGTCGGTCATCTGTGCGTTAATGACATCTTTCATCGAGCGTTTTTCCCAGTACGGGAACAGCGCTTCACGGTAGATGCGCTTGTCTTCGTCGCTGATAGCGAAGCGATCCTGCGGACGGACCGGGAACCGATCCAGCTCGTTAAGTAACCAGTAGGGGTCCATCTCGGGGGAGACGATGCCGGCGCGCGGTTTGATTGTCCGGTTGCCGGCAATCAGTTCATCATCACGAATCGAAATCTGTACATGGTCAAGGATCCAGGCGGTGGCCTTCGCCCGACGAATCATCGTCGGCTCACCCTCGGTGCGTTTGTGGCTTTCGGTATAGAGCAGGGCGCGTTCGAGCGAGATTTCCCGGGGGTGAGCGAACAGGCTTGCTATTAAGCGTTGGGTACGATTGGTCATGACAAACTCCATGTGAACGCCCTCTCCACGCGCGGATTGAGGCAATTCGCGACGCGGTTCGCGCACGGACTGCCGGTCACGATGACGCTCGTGGAGCGAGGCGCTGAGTCTTGCGCAGCGTCGCTGCGCGTGACGGTATTCAGGCTTTCTGCGAAAGATGGCTGTCGATTTTGTTCATAATGGCGTCAGCCCGCTTCACGGCATCGCTGATATTGACGCGAACGATGGTTTTACCGGCAAAACGCTCTTCACTCTTGATGCCGATATCTTTGGTCAGAATCACGATATCGGCGCTGGCGACATCGTCTGCCGACAGCTCATTCTCAATACCGATGGAGCCCTGAGTCTCCACCTTGACCTGCCAGCCTTTGGCTCTGGCGGCGCTCTCCAGCGACTCCGCTGCCATGTAGGTGTGTGCGACTCCGGACGGGCAGGCGGTAACGGCGATAATCCTGGTCATAAACTCTTCCTTCTGCGGTTTCAGTTAATTTCGAAATCAAGATCCAGTTCGTCATCGGCTTTGGCTGCTGACGCTTTCTTCTTCGTGAGGGCTTTAAGTACGATGACGCAGGCGGCGCTGACAAATGCCCCGACCAGCAGGCCGATAATGAACCCGCCTTTACCCTCAACCACCGGCAGGACAATCAGTCCACCCCAGCCGGCGTAGCACTGAACGCCGAGCAGAGCGGTCGTCGCGCAGCCGCTTGCGGCGCCAATCATGATGGACGGGATGACGCGTAGCGGGTCGGCGGCCGCGAAGGGGATTGCGCCTTCCGACACGCCAACGCAGCCCATGACCAGGGCGGCTTTGCCCGTTTCGCGCTCCTCTGGCGTGAAGTATTTGCGCCCCATCAGCGTCGCCAGCCCCATGCCCAGCGGCGGAATGGCGATCCCGACGGCGGCGATAGCCACCACGCTATAAACCCCCTGGGAGACGCAGATCAGCATGAAGGCGTAGGCCACTTTATTGACCGGGCCACCCATGTCGAAAGCCAGCATCAGCCCCATGATGATGGCGAGGAGCACGATACTGCCCTCGCGCATGCCCTGTAGCCAGGTTGTCAGACTGGCGGTGAGCGCGCCAATAGGTTCACCCAGCCCCCACATCATGATCCCGGCCGTAATAAAGGTGCCGATAATGGGGATAACAAAAATGGGCATCACGGAGCGCAGCACTTTGTGGACAGGGATTTTCTTCAGGTAGTAAACCACCAGGCCGCCGATCATCCCGGCGATCAGGGCGCCGAAAAAGCCGGCGCCAAAACTGTTGCCGACCCACGCGCCAATGGCGCACGGGGCCAGCGCCGCGCGGTCAGAAATGGAGTAGCCGATATAGGCCGCCAGAAAAGGCACCATCAGGGTCAGTCCGGCGACGCCAATATCAAACAGTTTTTTCAGGTTGGGATCCGTTGCGCCATCGGGCACGGCGCCCTTGCCGTACAGCATGACCGAGACGGCGAGGAGGATCCCTCCGGAGACCACAAAGGGAATCATATGTGAGACGCCGGTCATGAGATGCTGGCGTGTATTTTTTAGTATTTGCACCAGTTCGTTCATTGCTTGCTCCTGAGCGCGCTTGCGCTCGTGACAGTATTGTTGCTTCAACAGTAGGAAAATGGCGGGGGAGAAAACAGTAGAGAAAAAGTGCATTTACTGGATATTTGTAAGGTGCGCGTGAAATTGCGATCCACCTCAAATCTTAAGTGCTATAGGGTCATGTTGCGACAAAAAGAGAGAATTGTGAGGCGGAGCAGAAAAAAGATCTCTGTGTACAATTTTCCAGTAATTCACTCTTTTCTCGCGTAGTCCCTGCCGCGCGCTTTCTTTACCGTTGAGGCAATGATGTCTTGCTCAGGAGAAAGCCAATGGCCCAGGTCATTAAATTCCGTTGTGATTTGCCAAATGGCGTCCACGCCCGTCCCGCCAGTCTGGTGGAAACGCTATGCAATACCTTTTCGTCTTCTGTTGACTGGTGGAATACGCGCAGCGACCTGCGCGGCAATGCGAAAAGCGCACTGGCCATTATTGCAACCAACACGATACGGGGCGACGAGTGTCAGTTAACGATCAGCGGTGAGGATGAGCAGCGGGCGCTTGCTGCGCTGTCGGCATTTATTCAGGATGAATTTCCGCACTGCGATACGCCGTTGCCGGCGGCGGAAAGTATAGAGGTACAGCCGGTTCCGCAATCGCTGTCCCGACTGAATCCTGTTTTGTTTCACGGCCGGCCGGTGTGTGCCGGGAGCGCCGGGGGCACGCTCACCCGGCTGAAATCTTTCGATCTGCGCAACCCGGGCCCGCTGCCTGCTGCCGGGAGTATTGAGCACGAGCAGGCGCTGCTGGATCAAGGATTGCTGCTGCTGGTTAAAAATATCGAGCTGCGGCTGCTGGATAACGACGGAACCGCCGGCGCCATTCTGGAGGCGCATCGTTCGCTGGCGACGGATGCTTCTCTACGCCAGCATCTGCTGGGCGGGCTGCTGACCGGCCTGAGCTGTGCTCAGGCGATCGTCGCCAGCGGCGAGCACTTCTGCGCTCAGTTCCACGACTCCGGCAACCGCTATTTACAGGAGCGGGTGCTGGACGTACGCGATGTCTGTTTCCAGCTTCTGCAGCACATCTACGGTGAGTCCCGCTTCCCGGCACCGGGTAAGCTGACCGTCCCGGCGATTTGTCTTGCCGATGAGTTAACGCCCAGCCAGTTTCTTGAGCTGGATAAAACGCTGCTGCAAGGCCTGCTGCTGAGCGGCGGCGGGACCACTTCGCATACCGTGATTCTGGCGCGTTCGTTTAATATTCCGACTCTGGTCGGCGTGGAGATGGCGGCGCTGCTGCCGTGGGTAGGGCAATCGCTATTTATCGACGGCAATGCCGGGCTGGTGGTGGTTAACCCGGATGAGGCGGTGGAACGCTACTACCAACAGGAGGCCTGGACCGCGGCGCAGTTACGTCGCCAACAGCAGGCGTGGTTTGATAAAGACGGGGTCACAAAAGATGGCCTGCGTCTGGAGGTGGCGGCCAATATTGCCCACTCCGTTGAAGCCGCCGCGGCGTTTGGCAACGGCGCGCAGGCGGTGGGCCTGTTCCGTACCGAAATGCTGTATATGGACCGGCCCGGCGCGCCGTCCGAAGATGAACTTTATAATATTTTTTGCCAGGCGCTGGAACCGGCGAACGGCCGCAGCATTATCATTCGCACCATGGATATCGGCGGCGATAAGCCGGTGGCCTATCTCAATATCCCGGCGGAAAACAACCCCTTCCTTGGCTATCGCGCGGTGCGAATTTACGAAGAGTACCAGACGCTGTTCCGCACGCAGCTCAGGGCGATTCTGCGCGCCTCGGCGCACGGCTCGTTGAAAATTATGATTCCGATGATCTCCTCGATGGAAGAGATTCTGTGGGTGAAAGATCAGCTGGCCGAAGCCAGGCAATCCCTGCGCGATGAACATATTCCGTTCGATGAGAAGATCCCGTTTGGCATCATGCTGGAAGTGCCATCGGTGATGTTTATCATCGACCAGTGCTGTGAAGAGATCGATTTCTTCAGTATCGGCAGCAATGACCTGACGCAGTATCTGCTGGCGGTGGATCGTGATAACAGTAAGGTCACGCGCCACTACAACAGCCTCAACCCGGCTTTTTTGCGCGCGCTGGACTACGCCGTGCAGGCGGTACATCGCCAGGGGAAATGGATTGGCCTGTGTGGAGAACTGGGGGCGAAAGGTTCGGTGCTGCCGCTGCTGGTGGGGCTTGGGCTGGATGAACTGAGCATGAGCGCGCCGGCAATACCGGCGACGAAAGCGCGTCTGGCCCGGCTGGATAGCCGGGCCTGTCGCCAGCTGTTGAACCAGGCCATGCAGTGTCGCACCTCGCTGGAGGTGGAACACTTATTAGCCCAGTTCCGCATGGCTCAGCAGGACGCGCCGCTGATTACCACGCAGTGCATTACCTTAAACAGCGACTGGCGCAGTAAAGAAGAGGTGCTGAAAGGCATGACCGACAATCTGCTGCTGGCGGGGCGGTGCCGCTACCCGCGTAAGCTGGAGGCCGATCTCTGGGCGCGCGAAGCGGTATTTTCCACCGGGCTGGGCTTCAGCTTTGCCATCCCGCACAGCAAGTCGGAGCATATTGAGCAGTCGACCATCAGCGTGGCTCGCCTGGCCCGGCCGGTGGCGTGGGGAGATGACGAAGCGCAATTTGTGATTATGCTGACGCTGAACAAACATGCCGCCGGGGATCAGCATATGCGCATCTTCTCTCGCCTGGCGCGGCGCATTATGCATGAGGCGTTTCGTCACGCGCTGGTCACCGCCGACAGCAGCGAGGCCATCGCCGGGTTATTGCAGCGCGAGCTGGAGCTGTAGTTCCTCCGGCGGCACGGCGCCGGGGAGGCGGGTTAGCGCAAAATCGCCTGGCAAATGGCGTCGCTGACCTGCCGGGTCGAGGCATTCCCCTTCATATCCGGCGTTTTCGGCCCGCTGGCGATAACCTGCTCAATGGCCAGTAAAATACCGTCATGCGCCGCCTGATAGCGCGCGTCGCCGGCGCCGAGGAAATCCAGCATCATGGCGCCGGCCCAGATAGTGGCTATTGGGTTGGCGATGTTTTGGCCATAAATATCCGGCGCCGAGCCGTGCACCGGCTCGAACAGCGACGGGAAGGTGCGCTGCGGATTCAGGTTCGCCGACGGGGCGATGCCGATAGTGCCGGTACAGGCCGGGCCAAGATCGGAGAGGATATCGCCGAACAGATTTGAGCCGACGACCACGTCGAAGCGTTCCGGCTGGAGGACGAAGCGGGCGCACAGGATATCGATATGCTGTTTATCCCAGCGGATGTCAGGGTACTCCCGGGCCATGGCTTCTACGCGCTCATCCCAGAAGGGCATGCTGATGGCCAGCCCGTTGGATTTGGTGGCGGAGGTCAGGGTCTTACGCGGGCGGCTTTGCGCCAGCTCAAAGGCGTAGCGCAGGATCCGGTCTACGCCGCGGCGGGTGAATACCGACTCCTGAATCACCATCTCATGTTCGGTCCCGGGGTTCACGCGTCCACCGAGCGAGGAGTATTCCCCTTCGGTATTCTCCCGCACCACGTAGAAATCAATATCGCCGGCTTTTTTACCCGCCAGCGGGCAGGGAACGCCGGGAAACAGGCGCACCGGGCGCAGGTTGACGTACTGATCGAACTCGCGGCGAAACTTGAGCAGCGAGCCCCACAGTGAGACGTGATCCGCGACGGTTTCTGGCCAGCCGACGGCGCCGAAATAGATAGCATCAAAGGTCTTCAGCTGCTCATGCCAGTCGTCCGGCATCATTTTGCCGTGGCGGGCGTAATAGTCGCAGCTGGCCCATTCAATCTGTTCAAAGCTTAATGACAAATCCCAGCGTTCCGCCGCGGCGTGTAATACGCGAATACCTTCAGGCAGAACTTCTTTACCAATACCGTCCCCTGGGATGGCGGCAATATGACAGGTTTTCTTCATACCGGTTCTCACTTATCAGCGATGAAAATTGACTTCCTTTCTATCCTATAATTGACTGGTTCATAATTAATCACGCTAACTGGTGAAACATAAAACACAGTTCATGAATAATCTGCCGCTGCTAAATGATTTACGCGTGTTTATGCTGGTTGCCCGCCGCGCCGGTTTTGCCTCAGCCGCCGAAGAGCTGGGCGTTTCGCCCGCGTTTGTCAGCAAGCGCATTGCGTTGCTTGAGCAGACGCTGAATGTGCTGCTGCTGCACCGCACCACCCGGCGGGTCACGATTACCGAAGAGGGCGAGCGCATCTACGAATGGGCGCAGCGCATTTTGCAGGACGTCGACCAGATGATGGATGAGCTGTCCGATGTGCGTCAGGTGCCGCAGGGGACGCTGCGGATTATCAGCAGCTTTGGCTTTGGGCGCCGGGTGGTGGCACCGGCGCTGTCGGCGCTGGCTCGTCAGTATCCGCAGCTGGAGCTGCGGTTTGATGTTGCAGACCGGCTGGTAGATTTGGTGAACGAAGGCGTCGATCTCGATATTCGCGTGGGTGACGATATCGCCCCCAATCTGATTGCCCGTAAACTGGCGACCAATCAGCGGATTCTCTGCGCTTCGCCGGCGTTTCTGGCCCGCTATCCGCAGCCCAGGCAGCTTAGCGATCTGGCGACCTTGCCCTGTCTGGTGATTAAAGAGCGCGATCGGCCGTTTGGCGTCTGGCAGCTTCACGGAAAAGAGGGGGAGCAGGCCATTAAGGTGACCGGTCCGCTCTCCTCTAATCACGGGGAGATCGTGCATCAGTGGTGTCTGGACGGGCAGGGGATCTCGCTACGCTCGTGGTGGGATGTCCGTGACAACATCGCCAGCGGCCACCTGGTGCATCTGCTGCCGGAATACTCTCAACCGGCCAATATCTGGGCGGTGTATGTGTCGCGGCTGGCGACCTCGGCGAAAATCCGGGCCACGGTAGAGTTTTTACGCCACTACTTTCAGCAGCACTATCCACAGCAATGCATCGTGAGCCGCGAAACCTGATGCGTAAGACGAGAACACGCCCGGCGGCGGGTGCTGCCGGGCGCGGGATCAACGAACCCGGCGGCAGTTATCGACCCCAGGCGGTGTACCGGCTTACACCCCGAGGCGGTCGCGCAGGCTGTAGTACGCCGCGCCCATCGCGGTAAACGGAATACGCAGGCTTCGTCCGCCCGGGAACGGGTAGTGCGGCAGGTTGGCAAAGGCGTCGAAGCGCTCGGCATCCCCGCGCAGCAGCTCGGAAATCAGCCGACCGGCGAGGTGGGTACAGGTGACGCCGTGGCCGCTGTAGCCCTGCATGTAATAGATGTTGTTGTCCAGGCGACCGAACTGCGGCATCCTCGAAAGCGTCAGCAGGAAGTTGCCGGTCCAGCGATAATCGATTTTCACCCCTTTCAGCTGCGGGAAAGTCTTCAGCAGCTTCGGCATGATCAGGCGTTCAACATCGTCCGGATCGCGGGCGCCGTAGACTACGCCACCGCCGTACAGCAGACGGTTATCGCCGGTCAGGCGGTAGTAGTCCAGCAGATAGTTGCAGTCCTCCACGCAGTAATTTTTCGGGATCAGCGAGCGGGCGACCTCCTCGGACAGCGGCTCGGTGGTGACCACCTGGGTACCGCACGGCATACTGCGTTTGGCCAGCTCCGGCTCCACTTTGTCGCCAAGGTAGGCGTTCCCGGCGACGATCACGTAGCGAGCGGTCACCTGGCCTTTGGCGGTGCTCACCACTGCCGGGCTGGTGTGCTGGATACGGGTGACCGGCGATTGTTCATAAATCCGTCCGCCGTTCAGACGAATGGCATCCGCTTCGCCGATGGCCAGATTCAGAGGATGAATATGACCACCGCTATGATCGAGCAGGGCGCCGGTGTAACGATCGCTGTTGACCTCGCGGCGGATGGCATTGGCGTCCAGCAGCTCTAGCTGGTTATTACCGTAGCGCTCCCAGTTCGCTTTCTGTTCTTCCAGGGTTTCCAGCTGTTTGTGGTTCATCGCCACAAACAGGCCGCCGGGACGATAGTCGCACTGAATCTGATAGCGCTGGATACGTTCGCGGATGATCTCGCCACCTTCAAACATCATGCTGCCGAGCATTCTTGCCGCGTCCGGTCCGTAGGTTTTTTCAATCACGTCGATATCGCGGCTGTAGGAGTTTACCAGCTGGCCGCCGTTGCGCCCGCTGGCGCCAAAGCCGATCCGGGCGCTTTCCAGCAGCACCACGTCGTAGCCCATTTCGGCAAGATGTAAGGCGGAAGAGAGGCCGGTGTAGCCGCCGCCGACGACGCAGACATCGCAGCTGATGGATTCGCTCAGCGTCGGAAACGGTGCGTATTTGTTGGCGCTGGCGGCGTAATAACTGGTGGTATGTTCGGTCATAATTAAGACTCCAGAGTCATCCAAATCGTTTTCAGTTCGGTGAATTTTTCCAGCGCGTGCAGAGACTTATCGCGTCCGTTTCCGCTTTGCTTATAGCCGCCAAACGGGACGGTCATATCACCATCGTTATAGTTGTTCACAAAAACGGAGCCCGCTTTCAGGCGCCGGCTCATGCGGTGGGCGCGGGAAAGATCGCGCGTCCAGACCGCGGCGCCCAGGCCGTAATGGCTGTCGTTGGCAAGCCGTAACGCCTCTTCTTCGCAGGTGAAGCGGGTAACCACCAGTACCGGGCCGAAAATCTCTTCCCGGCTCAGAGGGGAGGCCGGATCGACATCGACAAAAATGGTCGGGCCGACGGCGGCCGGCCACGGATTTTTCCGCCCATCGATCAGTAAGGTGCTGTGACTCTCACCCACGCGGATAAAGCTGTGGACGCTGTCGGCATGGGTGTTATCAATCAACATGCCCATGGTGGTGTTGGGGTCGAGCGGGTTGCCCGGCTGCCAGAGGCGAGCCTGCTCCTGCAGACGGCTGAGGAACTCATCGGCAATGCTGTCTTCAACCAGCAGGCGGGTCCCGGCGATGCACACCTGGCCCTGGTTGTAGAAGATGCCGCCGGCGGTGGCGTTGACCGCTTTTTGCAGATCCGGGCAGTCGGCAAAGACGATATTGGCGCTTTTACCGCCGGCTTCCAGCCAGACGCGCTTCATGTTGCTGTCGCCGGCATCTTTTAACAGCTGTTTGCCGGTGCGGGTGGAGCCGGTAAAGGTGATGACCTCGACGTCCGGGTGCAGCGCCAGGGCCTGGCCCGCTTCATGGCCAAAACCGCTGATCACGTTCAGCACACCGTCCGGCAGCCCGGCTTCTTTCGCCAGGCCTGCAAGACGCAGGGCGGTGAGCGGTGATTTCTCAGACGGTTTAAGCACGATGCTATTGCCGGTAGCCAGCGCCGGGCCGAGTTTCCAGCAGGCCAGCAGCAGCGGGAAATTCCACGGGACCACGGCGGCAATCACGCCTACCGGTTCGCGGACGATCATCGCCAGCTCATTGACGCCGGTCGGCGCGACTTCGCCATACACTTTGTCGATGGCTTCCGCATACCAGCGGATGGCCCTGGCAGCGCCGGGGATATCGTCGCGCAGGCTGTGGCGGATCGGCTTTCCGGTATCGAGGGTCTCCAGCAGCGCCAGCTCTTCACGGTGGCTTTCCATCAGGTCCGCCAGCTTATTGAGCACCGCTTTACGCTTCGCGGGTGACGCCTGTGACCAGTCGCCGCATTCAAAGACGCGGCGCGCGGCCTGAACGGCGAGGTCGACGTCGGCCTTTTTACCGCGGGCGACGTGCGCCAGCGTGTGCTGGGCGGCAGGGTCGATGGTTTCAAACGTGGTATTATCGACAGCAGAGCAGTATTCGCCATTAATAAATAACCGCGTTTCAATCTCCATGCTTTTCGCTTTATCCTGCCACCAGGCCAGATGTTTGAAATCCATATAAGACTCCTTAATCACATAATCGAATAGTGGGCATTTCAGACAGCACAGGGCGCAGGGCGTCCCCGGAGTCAGATACCGTCTTTAGCGCGTTTTATTTGCGCGTATTATTGCGGCCAGCAGGAAATAAGATTCCGCACTACGCTGCGTATTATTTGCGTGTTCTTCGCTCCGCCGGAAACAGGGCATCCGACGGAGCAGGCCAGAAGAAAGCCTGAAACCTGCTCAGGCTAAAAAATCAGAATGTGGTGGGGGTATGGGCACTGATAATTCGGCAAATGCCGGCCGAAGTATTGCTGAAACTGTGCGGTATGCCGGTATTTATGGCATAGCTTTGCCCAGCAACCAGATGATACGACTGACCATTGATGACCAGTACGACTTCACCTTCCAGTATGGTGCCAATTTCCTCACCTTGATGTTTGATCCTCTCCCCGGTTGTGGTTCCAGGCTGGTAAGTTTCAAAAATCATCGCCAGCGTACGGTTCGGATTTCCGTTATGCACCAGCTTCATCGAAACCCCCTGACTGCCGATTTCGATAAGGTCATCCTGATTAATAACCACCTGCGGTTCATCAGGTTTTTCTGGTTCAGAAAAGAATTCCGAGAGCGACAGCCCATAAACTTTCAGCAGCTTTTGCAGCGTACTGATGGCAGGACTGACTTTGTCCTGTTCTATGGTACTGATGGCACTATGTGTTAACCCAGACAGTTCGGCGGCACGACGTTGTGAGAGACCCAGCTGTTGGCGGATCGCTGACAGACGTTTTCCTGGCGCCAGTCCGTCATCGCTCATATTTGCATTTCCTTAACTGTAATGGTCAGAGCCGCGGCTTTTCAGCCATGCGGTTCTGACAGGCGGTGATAAAACCTTCAAACAACAAACGCGACAGGGCGTATTCACTACTGTTCCATTCCGGATGCCACTGTACCCCCAGCGCGAAGGGGTGGTCATTGACGCTGACCGCTTCTGCCAGCCCATCGGAAGAACGGGCTTCGACGCGCAGACGCGAGCTTAATGTCTTTGCTCCCTGCCCATGTAGCGAGTTTACCCAAAACGTGTTGCAGCCCGGTATTAACTGTGAAAGTAATCCTCCTTGCTGAACCTGTACTTCGTGAGACGGCGCATATTGCTGCTCTACCGGCAGTTCTGCATCTTCGCGATGTTCGAGGAGCTCCGGCTGCTCGAAAAGACGACGATACAGAGTCCCACCGGTGGCGACAACCAGTTCCTGTAACCCACGGCAGATGGCGAAAATGGGGATGCGCCTTTCGAGTGCGGCGTTTATCAGTGCCATGCTCAGAAGATCACGCCCGGGATCGGCGTCAGGCTCATCGCCGTTTTCACCATAAAGGTGCGGCTGCACATTGCTGGGGCTGCCCGGCAGGTAAATGCCGTCCAGTTGCGGTAACAACGCGGCAAGCAGTTCCGGTTCGGCCAGCGCATGCGGCAGGGCAATCGGCAATCCACCGGCGTTAATTATTGCATTCAGGTATTTTTCTTGCAGGGTCTGGGTCTGGTGACCCTTCAGCCTGTTCCTGCACATCACGACACCAATAACTGGCTTGTACATTATATTTTCCATGATCGCCCTCACAAAGTGGACTAAATTATGACCGTTTAGCGCTTTAAATGGCCATATCGTTCAATATTTTCTCAATCTAGCAGTGAGAATTGCCGTTTGCAAACTTAATTTAACATTTTACAAACATTTTGTTTGCATACACATTCGAATGGTGGACATTATATTTAACGGCAAGAAAGCCCGGCTCCGAAACCAACACAACGGCGGTGAATGATGGAAACCAATATTGTAGAAGTTGAGAATTTTGTTCAGCAGTCAGAAGAGAGACGGGGCAGCGCATTCACCTGGGAAGTGAAGCGCTACCTTGAGCAGTATCCGAATACGCAGTACGTCGATGTGCTGCTGACCGATCTGAACGGCTGTTTCCGCGGTAAGCGCATCCCGGTCTCCAGCCTGAGCAAACTGGAAAAAGGGTGCTACTTCCCGGCCTCCGTTTTTGCCATGGATATTCTGGGGAATGTGGTGGAAGAGGCCGGTCTGGGCCAGGAGATGGGGGAACCGGACTGTACCTGCGTACCGGTACCGGGCACCTTAACCCCTTCTGCCGCCGACCCGGAGTCTATCGCGCAGCTGCAGCTGACCATGGTTGATGAAGATGGCGCTCCCTTTGACGTTGAGCCGCGGAACGTTCTCAATCGACTCTGGCAGCAGCTGCGCCAGCGTGGGTTGTTCCCCGTGGTAGCGGTAGAGCTGGAGTTCTATTTACTCGATCGTAAACGCGATGCGGAAGGCTATCTCCAGCCGCCTTGCGCGCCGGGTACCGGCGATCGCAACACCCAAAGCCAGGTCTACTCCGTGGATAACCTCAACCACTTCGCCGACGTGCTCAACGACATTGATGAGCTGGCCCAGCTGCAGCTGATTCCGGCCGATGGCGCGGTGGCGGAAGCGTCGCCGGGTCAGTTCGAAATCAACCTTCATCACACCGATAACGTGCTGGATGCCTGCGACGATGCGCTGGCGTTAAAACGCCTCGTGCGTTTGATGGCAGAGAAGCATAAGATGCATGCCACTTTTATGGCCAAGCCTTATGAAGAGCATGCCGGTAGCGGGATGCACATCCATATCAGCATGCAAAACAACAAGGGCGAAAACGTTCTCGCGGATGCCAGTGGCGAAGATTCTGCGCTGCTGAAACGCGCGCTCGCCGGGATGATTGACCTGATGCCGGCGTCGATGGCGCTGCTGGCGCCAAACGTCAACTCATACCGCCGCTTCCAGCCGGGTATGTATGTGCCGACGCAGGCCTCCTGGGGGCATAACAACCGGACGGTGGCGCTGCGGATCCCCTGCGGCGATCGCCAGAATCACCGGGTGGAGTATCGCGTGGCGGGGGCCGACGCCAACCCGTATCTGGTGATGGCGGCGATCTTTGCCGGCATCTTGCACGGTCTGGACAATACGCTGCCGTTGCAGGAAGAGGTAGAGGGCAACGGTCTGGAGCAGGAAGGGCTGCCGTTCCCGATCCGTCAAAGCGATGCGCTGTGGGAGTTTATGCAAAACGATAGCCTGCGTGAGCGCCTGGGGGAACGTTTCTGCCACGTTTACCACGCCTGTAAACATGACGAATTACTGCAGTTTGAGCGTCTTATCACAGAAACCGAAATTGAGTGGATGTTGAAAAACGCCTGATTGCCGCCCCGCAAGGGGCCTGTAGATTTGATAGACAAGTAGCATCATACGGCCTGAGCGGAGCCTGGTCGGACGTTTTTGCTGGGAGTCCAGCCATTTCCCGGATGTCGCGTAAAGGAGCGCAGGCGATAACGGGGCTTCAGTTAACGACACAGTGTGTGACGAGGTAAGAGATGACGCCGATGTTCAAATATCCGCAGGGAGAAGGAGGCCATGAAGGCCGCGATGCATGCCGTAATAACGCGAAATCAACCGCCGTATGCCGAAACGTTTTAACCGATTATTTATGCCTTACCCCCTTGCTAAGCAGGTTTGTTACCCGGTCATTGCGCCCGCAAACCCACGTTTACATGGGGGGGTATAACTATGGCTGCTAACACTTCTCTCGACATCTCATCCGCGGCGGGGAAACCGCGTTTGCGCAAGTCGCTCAAGCTCTGGCAGGTGGTGATGATGGGGCTGGCCTATCTCACCCCGATGACGGTGTTTGATACCTTTGGTATTGTCTCGGGAATCAGTAACGGCCACGTTCCCGCGTCCTATCTTCTGGCGTTGGCCGGGGTGCTGTTCACCGCCATCAGCTACGGTAAGCTGGTGCGACAGTTCCCGGAGGCCGGGTCGGCGTATACCTATGCGCAGAAGTCGATCAGCCCGCACGTGGGTTTTATGGTGGGCTGGTCTTCACTGCTGGATTATCTCTTTTTACCGATGATCAACGTGCTACTGGCGAAGATCTATCTGTCGGCGCTGTTTCCGGAAGTTCCGCCGTGGGTGTGGGTGGTGGGATTTGTGGCGATTCTGACCGCGGCGAATATCAAAAGCGTCAATCTGGTGGCCAACTTCAATACGCTGTTTGTGCTGGTGCAGATTGCGATCATGGTCGTCTTTATTTTCCTGGTGGTGCAGGGGCTGCATAAGGGTGAAGGGGTCGGGACCGTCTGGTCGCTGCAACCGTTTATCAGCCAGAATGCCCATCTGATTCCGATTATCACCGGGGCGACGATTGTCTGTTTCTCGTTCCTCGGTTTTGATGCGGTCACCACGCTGTCGGAAGAGACGCCGGATGCCGCACGCACCATTCCGAAAGCCATTTTCCTGACGGCGGTCTATGGCGGGATTATCTTTATCGTCGCCTCCTTCTTTATGCAGCTCTTTTTCCCCGATATCAGCCGCTTTAAGGATCCGGATGCGGCGCTGCCGGAAATTGCGCTGTACGTCGGCGGGAAACTGTTCCAGTCGATTTTCCTCTGTACCACCTTCGTCAACACGCTGGCGTCGGGGCTGGCGTCGCACGCCAGCGTCTCCCGCCTGCTGTATGTCATGGGGCGCGATAATGTCTTTCCGGAGCGTATTTTTGGCTATGTCCATCCGAAATGGCGGACCCCGGCCCTCAACGTGTTGATGGTGGGCGTGGTGGCGATGTCGGCGCTGTTCTTTGATCTGGTGACCGCGACGGCGCTGATTAACTTTGGCGCGCTGGTGGCGTTTACCTTCGTCAACCTGTCGGTGTTCAACCACTTCTGGCGGCGTAAAGGCTATAACAAAACGTGGAAGGATCGCGTGCACTACCTGATTCTGCCGCTAATTGGCGCGGCGACGGTAGCGGTCCTGTGGGTTAACCTGGAGGCAACATCATTGACCCTGGGTCTGGTGTGGGCGGCGTTAGGGCTGCTGTATCTGACCTGGCTGACCCGTCGCTTCCGTCAGCCTCCGCCGCAGTTTGACGCCCGTAAAGCGGAGCAGGCCTGGGAGTCGTAACCGTTCAGACTGAACAGGAAGTAAAGAATAAAAGCAGGCATAACGCCTGCTTTTATTCTTCCTGGATGCGTCGTGGCGCAACGTGGTACCTCGGGAGGGGCTATTTTTTCTTCTTATGGGTCGGGAGCTGGCTGGCGCGGCGTTCTTTGACGTATGACACCAGACTGTAAATCGCCACTCCCAGCAAAATGACCGCGACAACAATGAGAATAATACCGGACATAAGCGATCCTGGGCTTGAGTTGAAAACCATGAACTCTATTAAGTTACGTGTAAGATAGCATCAGGATGTGTCCGAAATATGACTCGTTTTACGGTTAAAATCGAAAAAAATCAGGATGATAAAATCATACTGACCGGTCTGAAGCGCCGTTTCGTCGGCCGGGTAACACTCCGTTAAGTGATTTTACAGACGTACGGCCCGCGGGCTGATACCCTGCATTTGAGTAAGAATTGTCTGAGAGTAATGCATGCGTAATCAACATATCGTCGGCCTGGTTGGGCTGACTCTTATCCTGACTTCATTTGCCGGCGCAGCGGAGTCAGATCGCCAACAAACCCGCGAACGAATCATGGATCAGGTGCTAAAACCCTGTGAAGGCAAAAAAGCGGGGGACAAAGTGGTGATGGTCGATCGCCGCGGCGGCGAGCATGAGGCGATCTGCACGCTGGCGGCGGTACCGCTACCGGAGTAACGCCCGCCGCCGCCGGATCAGAGATTTCCCGTGCCGCCATCCACCCGCAGTTCGCTGCCGAGTACGTAGCTGGACTCATCCGATGCCAGATACAGGGCGGCGTTGGCCAGCTCCTGCGGCGTGCCCATCCGTCCCAGCGGCACCAGGTTTTTGATCTCCTCCTGCAGGTCGCTCAAGGCCTGGGCGCTGAGGCCGAGTTTATCCAGCGCCGGGGTGCGCACGGGGCCCGGACTCAGGCCATTCACCCGGATACCGTGCGGTAGCAGCTCCGCCGACAGGGTACGCGCCAGCGACAGCAGCCCGGCTTTACTGGCGGCATAGGCGCTGCTGGTGGGCAGGCCGATATGGGCGCTGACCGATCCGCAAAGAATGACCGACGCCGGGTTGGCGAGCAGCGGCAGCAGCGCCTGCAGCAAGAAGAACGGCCCTTTCAGGTTGATATTCATCAATCGATCCCACTCCGCTTCGCGCCAGTCGCCGAAGGGGGCATGGGTGACATCACCGGCGTTGACGAACACCACATCCAGCTGCGGCCAGCGGTCGGTGAGGGTTGCGGCCAGCTGGCGCTGCCCGGCGGCGTCGCCGGAATCGGCGGCGATGACCCAGCCATTGTTACCCAGTAGCGCCTGCGCCTGCTCAAGGGCGACCGGATTGCGCCCTGTCACCGCCACCTGCGCCCCTTCGGCGATAAACGTCTGCGCCGTAGCGAGACCAATCCCGCTGGTCCCGCCGGTTATCAGCGCATATTTTCCTGCTAAACGTCCCATTACCTTCTCCTGACAGTGCTGTGGAAAAGGGACTATAAAAGCTTTAGTATCCAAAGGATACCAGGTACCAATTGGATACTAATGAGGCGAAAGGTGTGCTATGGCGAAGACAGCGGCGCGCGTCGGGGAAAATAATTTCGTGCAGCATGCTTGCCCGATGACCGATTTTGTTAATCTGATTGCCGGGAAGTGGGCGATCCCGATTCTCTACCGGCTGATTGTCCTTAATGCGCCGGTGCGCTTCGGCGAACTGCTGCGCGCGGCGGCGCCGATTACGCAAAAAGAGCTGACCCGCCAGCTGCGGCTGTTCGAGCAGCGCGGGCTGGTGTCGCGCTGCGTCTATCCCGAAATTCCCCCCCGCGTTGAATATCAGATAACTGACCTGGGGCTGTCGATGCGCAGCGCACTTCAGCCGCTGGCGGAGTGGATGAGTCAGCACGGCCACCTGCTCAAACGTTAAGCCCGGCGATAGCGCGGCGCCGGTTGGCCGGTGCGTGCGCTGCCGAACAGCGCGAGCCTCGCCTGGTCGTAATGGGTCCAGAGCGCCAGATCGTGAACCGGCGGCAGGGTGATATTTTCGCCCTGATCAAGGCCGCTAAGCGCCGCGTCCACCAGATCTTCCGTCGTCATCACCGAGCCTGCCGGCAGTGCGTCAAGAGCGACGCCGGAGGTGGGCCACAGATCCGTCGCGGTTGCCGCCGGAAGCACCGCCTGAATACGCAAACCGCTGTCGGCAAACTCCTCCTGAAGCGCGCGGGTAAAGCTCAGCACCCACGCCTTGCTGGCGCTGTAGACGGCGCTGCCCGGTAGCGCATGCAGCGCAAGAATGGAGGCGATATTGATCAGCGTCCCCTGACCTCGAGGGCTGAAGGCGGCCAACGCCGCATAGCTCAGGCGCAGCAGAGCGGTGGTATTCAGGGTATGAATCATCTGATGTTCGCGCACATCCGTGGTCAGTAACCCTCCCATTTTCGCCGTGCCAGCGTTGTTAATCACCAGCGCAATCGTCGGATCCGATTGCAGGCGCGCTTCAACGGCGCGGATACCGCTTTCTTCGCTCAGGTCTGCCTTGAGCACGTCGGCCCGGATGCCGTACTGGCGCTGCAGCTCTTGGGCGAGGGCCTGCAAACGTTCTTCCCGACGTGCGACCAGAATCAGGTGATAGCCGCGAGCGGCGAGACGTTCGGCATAGCGGGCGCCGATGCCGGAAGATGCGCCGGTAATCAAAGCGGTATAAGAAGGGGTCGTCATGGAGTTACCTCAAGTAATATGGTTGCATTATTAAACCAAATTCAGCATGCGTTAAATGGTTTAATAATGCAACCAATTGACGGAGGTTATTTTATTATGAGGAATGATTAAAAAGTAATAATGATTAAAATCAGTCTGTTAGCGGCAGTCTGGCGGTAATGTCGTCGGGGCGGAGCGTCCGGCCATCGGCGGCCTGTAGCACCAGCTTGCGCAGCGGCTGGCGCGTGAGATTATCAATCAACACGGTGGCGGGTTCGTCGGGCGTCAACAGATACTCGTCGGCCCATTGCGCCAGCGCCACCAGCACAGTTTGCAGCCCACGCCCCTTTTCGGTAAGCACGTACTCCTGCCACGCGCTACCGTCCGAAGCGGGCTGCATCGTGAGAATACCTTCTTCCACCAGCATTTTTAGCCGCCCGGCGAGCATGTTCTTAGCAATGCCAAGGTGCTTTTGAAATTCGCTGAAGCGCCGGGTCCCCCCCAGGGCATCGCGGACAATGAGTAGCGACCACCAGTCGCCAATGACGTCAAGTGAGCGGGCAATGGGGCAACTGCTGTTTTCCAGACGAGTACGTTTCACGAGAGCTCCTGTGGCTTCAGTCGTTTTATTATAAAACTATTTCCCCGGGCTGCGAAAAGTTTCTCCCGTTGCGTGAGTTTGCGAGCCGTCGTGCGGAAAAATGTCATCAATTTGTCACAATGAAAGCGATGATAATCACTGACTGAGGATTAAGGGATGCAAAAGAGTCTACTCGCCAGCGTCGTGGCCGGCGCCGTATTGTTATCGACGGCTGCCCAGGCAGAGGAACAGACGGCACCGCAGGGCTATCAGCTACAGCAGGTGTTGATCATGAGTCGCCACAACCTGCGCGCGCCGCTGGCCAACAACGGCAGCGTGCTGGAGCAGTCAACGCCGAAATCATGGCCGGAGTGGGATGTGCCCGGCGGTCAGCTGACCACTAAGGGCGGCGTGCTTGAGGTCTATATGGGGCACTATATGCGCGAATGGCTGGCGCAGCAGGGGCTGGTCACCCGCGGCGAGTGTCCGGCGGAGAATAGCGTTTACGCCTACGCCAACAGTCTGCAACGTACCGTGGCGACCGCGCAGTTCTTTATAACCGGCGCGTTCCCCGGCTGTGGGGTTACGGTTCATCACCAGCCGCAAATGGGCACCATGGACCCGACGTTTAATCCGGTGATTACCGACGATTCTGCCGCCTTCAGCGAAAAAGCCGTACAGGCGATGGAAAAAGAGCGGCAGACCATGCAGCTGGCCGACAGCTACAAGCTACTCGAAGTGATGACGGACTATCAAAATTCACCGTCCTGCAAAGAGAAGCAGCAGTGCTCGCTGAGCGACGGCAAGGATACCTTCAGCGCAAAATATCAGCAGGAACCGGGCGTTTCCGGGCCGTTAAAGGTGGGCAACTCGCTGGTTGATGCCTTCACGCTGCAGTATTACGAAGGGTATCCGCTGGATCAGGTGGCGTGGGGCGAGATAAAAACCGACAAACAGTGGCAGGTGTTGTCGAAGCTGAAAAACGGCTATCAGGATAGCCTGTTCACCTCGGCGGAAGTGGCGCGCAACGTGGCTAAACCGCTGGTGAAATATATCGATAAAGCGCTGGTCAGCGATCCCGCTCAGGCGGCGAAAGTGACGCTGTTGGTGGGGCACGATTCCAATATTGCCTCACTGCTGACGGCGTTAGACTTCAAACCTTATCAGCTGCATGACCAGTATGAACGGACCCCGATCGGCGGGAAAATTGTTTTCCAGCGCTGGCATGATAGCGGCGCCAACCGTGAGCTGATGAAAATTGAGTATGTGTATCAAAGCACGGCGCAGCTGCGCAATACCGAAACCTTAACCCTGCAATCCCCGCCGCAGCGCGTGACCCTGGCGCTGAACGGCTGTCCGGTGGATGCAAACGGCTTCTGTCCGATGGAGACCTTTAAGCAGGTGATGAACGACGCGGCGAAATAAAAAAAACGGACCGGCCATGGCTGGTCGGTCCGGGTCTTGTTTTGTTGGCCCGGTCATGCGCCGGGCACTCCGGGTTACACGTTTTTGCGCTCGATGGTCTGTTCGCCCCAGAAAAGGGCGTCTTTATCCGTTTTCGCGAAGGCCAAAGAGAGCACTTCATCGCTGCCTTCTTCCCAAATTTTCTCTGCTAGCTTTTCATCGTATTTGGCTAATTCAAAAATCGCTTCGGCGATCTCTAAAGAGGTATTTCGTAAACTAGCCCATTCACCCACGTGGTGGGCTTTCGCTTCTTGAGTTGGCATGCAAATCCTCCTGCTGAAGGTTAGCCGTGTAGTTTAACTGCCAGTCCTGCGACATGTTCACCCTGATAGCGGGCGATCGCCAGCTCTTCCTGACTTGGCTGACGAGAACCATCGCCGCCGGCGATAGTGGTTGCGCCATACGGTGTGCCGCCGCGCACCGCCGACACATCAAAAAGCTCCTGGGCGCCGTAGCCGATAGGGACAATCACCATCCCATGATGGGCAAGCGTGGTCCAGGTCGAGGTAATGGTCTGCTCTTGTCCACCGCCGGTACCGGTAGAGCTAAAGACGCTGGCCAGTTTGCCGTACAGTGCGCCCGATGCCCACAGGCCGCCGGTCTGATCGAGGAAGGTGCGCATTTGTCCGGACATATTGCCGAAACGGGTGGGGGTACCAAAGATGATGGCATCATACTCTGCCAGTTCCTGCGGCGTGGCGACGGGCGCATTCTGCGTTTTCCCGCCTGCTTTGGCGAACGCCTCAGCTTGCATAGTTTCCGGCACGCGCTTCACGACCACCTCAACGCCGTCTACTTTGTTCGCCCCTTCGGCGACAGCGTGAGCCATGGTTTCGATGTGTCCATACATTGAATAATAAAGCACCAGAATTTTAGCCATTTGCATCACTCCTCGGTTGCGTTAGAGACCAGCCAAACGACTGGCTACCTTTAAAGATAAGGCCTCTGGCTAAGAGTGCAAATCTAACAATCATTTATTTGATTTATAACAAAATTGCAAAGAACGCGTTTGTCGCAAAAAGAAACATCTTTATCTGCCCGCTTTTCATCAGCCATAAGAGACGCTTAGCGCGGCACGGGCGGCGGTAAATCCGTTGTGGCCGTCAAATTATTACAGAATGTTACTATTTGTCTGGTGAATGAGTTTCCTTCACTACGCTTAACAGCACGCAATACGAAAAATGGCCATGCCATATGCCGCTGAGTCGCGGCTTCGTATTGTACGCAATGCAAGATGATGTCTAACCAAGTGGAGGTCAGTGATGGCAAACCATCGTGGCGGTTCCGGCAACTTTGCTGAGGATCGTGAAAGAGCATCAGAAGCAGGTCGTAAGGGTGGCCAGCATAGCGGGGGGAACTTCAAAAACGATCCTCAGCGCGCCTCGGAAGCCGGCAAAAAAGGGGGGAAAAACAGTCACGGCAATCGTCATAGCTGACCTGCCCGGCTGACTGTGTTCGATGTGGCTCTACTCTCCTCGGCACCTGCCACATCCTCCTCGCCGCCGGCCTCCGCCGGCGGTTTTTATTGCCTGTCGCGAGCCCCCCTGGCAGCGCATGAGATTGTGGGGCGACACGTTCTTCGCCGCCCCGTAAGCGTAGCGTTTTAAACGGGGGTGACGTCGGGCTGTTCTGCTTCACGTACGCGGCGGTTCAGCAGCGCGTGAAGTAAAATCGCGCCAAAGGTGGCCGTTCCGATCCCGCCAAGGGTAAACCCGCCCAGCGACAGGGCGAAATCTCCGGCGCCGAGCACCAGCGTGACCGCCACCATGATCAGATTGCTGTTCTGACTCAGGTCAACCCGATTCTGTACCCAGATACGGGCGCCGGCGACCGCAATCAAGCCAAAGACCACGATCGACGCGCCGCCGATAACCGGCCCGGGGATCGTATGGATCAACGCGCCAAACTTCGGTGAAAAGCCGAGTAAAATGGCAATCAGCGCGGCGGCAACAAACACCAGGGTGGAATAGACTTTGGTCACCGCCATCACGCCGATATTTTCCGCATAGGTGGTCACGCCGCTGCCGCCCACCGCGCCGGAGAGCATCGTCGCCAGCCCGTCGCCGACGAACGCCCGTCCCATATAAGGGTCCATATTGCGTCCGGTCATGCCGGCGACCGCTTTCAGATGCCCCAGGTTTTCCGCCACCAGAATCACCGCCACCGGGGCTATCAGCATCATCGCCTGGCCGTCAAAGGTCGGGGCGGTAAAGTGCGGCAGCCCGAACCACGCCGCCTGGTGCAGTAAGGTAAAGTCGAGCGGTTTACCCAGCCCGAGGAGATTCGCCAGCAGCGCGTACAGCCCGCAGGCAACGATCAGGCCGACGAGAATCAGCAGCCGCTGGATCATCCCGCGGGTAAAGACCGCCACCAGTCCGATACAGAGTACGGTCAGCACCGCCATCCAGCCATCGAAGGCGGAGGCGGAGACGCTGTGTACGGCGATAGGGGCGAGATTGAGCCCAATGGCCATCACCACCGCGCCGGTCACCACCGGCGGCATCAGTCGTTCAATCCAGCGGGTACCGATTTTCATCACCACCACGCCAATCAGGGTATACACCAGGCCGCAGGCGATAATTCCTCCGAGGGCGACGCTAAGGTGCGGATTGAGTCCCTGACCATTAAAGCCGGTGACGGCGATAACCACGCCGATGAAGGCGGCGCTGGAGCCCAGGTAGCTTGGCACCCGACCGCCGGTCACCAGGAAAAACAGCAGCGTGCCGATACCGGACAATAAAATCGCCAGGTTAGGATCCAGCCCCATCAGGATGGGCATCAGCACGGTGGCGCCAAACATGGCGACCGCGTGCTGGACGCCCATGACCATCGTTTGTCCGACGGAGAGGCGTTCATCGGGGGCCACCACGCCGGACGCGGCGGAAGGGGAGGTCAACTGCCAGCGAGGAAAATCGAAAAGTGCCATGATGATATCCCGGGTTTGAAGTTAACAGGCTGGACGCATAAGCGTGTGGTAGCCGCGGTCGAACCACATCAGCCCGCGCGGCTCTGGATGTCTGACGATGGCGGCCACTTCACAGAACAAAATGTCGTGGGTGCCGACGCTGACTATCTGGTTGATACGACAATCGAAGCTGACCAGCGCATCGACCAGGCGCGGGCAGCCGGTGAGACCGGTTTGCCATTCGGCGGCGGCGAAACGCTCCGCCATCGGCGTTTTACCGCCAAAGACGTTGGAGAGCGACTCCTGGCCAGCCGCCAGGGTGTTGACGCACAGCGCCTGGTGCTGGCGGAAGGTCGGCCACACCGAGGCGGAGCGGTTGAGACAGACCAGCAGCGTTGGCGGTGTATCGGTGACGCTACAGACCGCGCTGGCGGTAAATCCGGCGCGACCCGCCGGGCCATCGGTGGTAATCACGTTGACCGCCGCGCCGACCTGGGCCATGGCGTCACGAAAACTCTGTTTATCCGCTACGGACATAGTGGCTCCTTACGCCAGCTGGCAGGCATCATCAAAGGACAGGCGCGGCAGGCGGCCATACAGTTTGGCAGTGTCGCCATAACCAATATTAATCAACAGGTTGCTCTTCCAGCCGCTGTCGGCAAAGAACGCCGCATCAACCTTGTCGCGGTCAAACCCTGACATCGGGCCGGTATCCAGGCCAAGGGCGCGGCAGGCGAAAATCAGATATGCCGCCTGCAGAGAGCTGTTGCGAAAGGCGGTCTCTTCCGCCAGCTGCGGACTGGAGGTGAACCAGCTGCGGGCATCGCCGTGGGGGAACAGCGTCGGCAGGCGATCGTAGAAGGCGCGATCCCAGGCCACGATGGCGGTCACCGGCGCGCGCAGGGTTTTTTCGAGGTTGCCGCTGGAGAGCGTCGGACGCAGTTTCTCCTTTCCTTCCGGCGTGCGGACAAACAGGATCCGTGCGGGGGAGCAGTTGGCGGAGGTCGGCCCCATTTTCATCAGATCGTATATTTCGTGCAGCAGGCTATCGCTGACCGGTTTATCCAGCCAGCCATTGTGGGTACGGGCGTGAGTAAACAGACTGTCGCGCGCGCTTTGGCTAATGCTTTCGCTCATAGATTCTCCTGATATCAGGCCAGCATGGCGGCCAGCCCGTTGCATAAAATAGGGTTGAAGGTGTCGGCATCGGTCACGTTGCAGGCGTGGCCGCCCCAGGCCATCTCGACCCGCTGGCTGCCCGCTATCGCCGCTTGTAGCGTGCGCGAACAGGAGGCAGGAACCAGCAAATCGTCATGGGCGCTGACGATCAGGGTCGGGCATGCCACGGCGGACGCCCGGCGAGAAAAGTCGGCCTGCTTCAACGCCTGCAGCCGCTTGAGCAGATTCTCCTTGCCCTGAAAATGGCTGAGGGCGAGAGCATCTTCCGCCTCTAGCCTCGGCATCCGCGCGGCCATCCACTCCGCCGGGTAGAGAAATAAAGGCTGTGCTTCGACCCACGCCTGGGCACCGCCCGCGTGCAGCAGACGCTCGCGTACCTGAAAACAGCGGCGGGTGTGGGGAGACAGGGTTAGCCAGCCGTTGACCAACACCAGGCCGCTGACCGCCTGCGGAAAGTCCAGCGCCAGCTGCAGGGCAATCAGCGCCCCCAGGGCGTGACCCACCAGGGCAAAGCGGGATATTCCCGCCGCCTGCAGCGCCTGATTGAGCTCCTGCGCCATAGTCGCCATGCTGTAGCCGGCGGGCAGCGGCCCGGCGTTTTCACCGGTGCCGTTTTGATCATAGCTCACCAGCTGATACCGTTGTTCCAGCGCCGCGCGCTGCGGCAGCCAGTAGCTGCCCGCACCGCCTAAGCCGGCGCTCAGCACGACCGTCGGTGCTCCCTCAAAGGGGGGCGGGGAGATATTCAGTTTCATGATGCTGCTTTTCCGATATGGGCGACGGTCGCTATCTCTACCAGCGCCTCCGGCTTGACCAGTCCGCACTGAATGCAGAAGCGCGCCGGTTTATCACCGGGGAAAAATTCGGCATAGACTTCGTTAATCGCGGCGTAGTTTTTCCAGTCGGTGATAAAGATGCTGTTGAACGTCACATCCTCCATGCTGCCACCCGCCGTTTCGATCACCGTTTTGATCGTTTCCAGAACGTGACGGGTTTGCGCCTTTGGGTCGCCGATGTGGACCACGTTATTTTGCTTGTCAAACGGCAGGGTGCCGGAGACATACACCACCCCATCGGCCAGGGTGCCAGGGACGAAAGGGGCAATCGGCGTGGTGGTGCCGGGCGGAATAATCACCTGTTTAGGCATAACGTTTCTCCTCCGGGAAAGATAGCGGGGCGGCCGGGGCCAGCGCATCGCAGAAGCTGGCGACGTCGCTGACCCAGCCAAAGAAGGTCTCAATATTGAACAGTGCAGCCTGCTGGGCGAAGGCCGGGCCCGCCTGGTGGGTGGCGTCTTCCAGCACGACGCCGAAATACTCGAGGAAGAAGCCGTCGCGCAGGGTGGACTCCACGCAAACATTGGTGGCGATGCCGGTAAAGATCAGGTGGCGAATGCCGCGGCTGCGCAAAATACTGTCCAGCTGAGTGTTGAAAAAGCCGCTGTAGCGCGGTTTCGGCAGCACCACATCGCCGGGCTGGGGCTGCAGCTCATCGACCAGTTGATAATCCCAGCCGCCTTTAGCCAACAGTTTGCCCTGCAGTTCAGGACGACGGCGCATGGTCTTCAGAGCGTTAGATTTGTGGTAGTTCGGCGAGCCCGGGCCACCGGCTTCCATATACTCCTCATCCCAGCCGTTCTGGAACCAGATGATCAGCATGCCGGCGGCGCGGGCCGCGGCAACGGCGGTATTAATGTTGTCGATAACCGGCCGGGTGGCGGAGACATCAAACCCGGCGAGATCGAGATATCCCCCCTGGCTGGCATAGGCGTTTTGCATATCGACGACGATCAGCGCGCTATTTTGCGCCGGGAAGGTCAGGGATTCCGGACGGGCGGAAAGCGTAATCATCAGGCAACCTCGCGGGTAACGGTGGCAATATGGTCACGGCAGCGCATCAGCGGCTGAATGCGCTGGCCAAAGGCATCGATGCCAGAAAGAAAATCATCAAACGTCAGCAGCACGCCGTCGGTGCCGGGGACGGAGGCGACGTCGTCGAGCATTCGGGCGACGTTGGCGTAGGAGCCCACCAGCGTTCCCATATTGATATTGACCGCCGAGGTCGGGTCGGCCATCTGGCGGACGTTGGTGTCGCTGCCGGAGCGGGTGTCTTTTTGGCTTTGTTCGGTGAGCCAGGCCAGCGCTTCGTCATCGGCTCCCGCCTTGTAGTGCTCCCATTTGGCGCGGGCCGCTTCGTCGGTTTCATCGGCGATGACCATGAACAGCACATAGGAGCCCACGTCGCGACCGGTCTTTTCCGCCGCCTGCATCATGCGCGCGGCGGTCGGCGCAAAGGCGGTCGGGGTATTGACCCCTTTGCCGAAACAGAAGTTGTAGTCGGCATACTGGGCGGAGAAGGCCATGCCCGCGTCGCTTTGCCCGGCGCAGATCACTTTCATCGGCTGCGACGGCTGCGGGCTGACGCGACAGTCGTTCATCGTGAAGTGGTCGCCTTTAAAGTCGCTGCGCCCGGTGCCCCACAGGTCGCGCAGCACCTGGACATATTCGGTGAGATAGTCGTAGCGGCGGGCGAAATAATCGTCGCCGGGCCAGATGCCCATCTGCTCATATTCCGGTTTTTGCCAGCCGGTCACCAGATTGACGCCGAAGCGGCCGCCGGAGATAGAGTCGATGGTGGAGGCCATCCGGGCGACAATGGCCGGCGGCAGCGTGAGCGTCGCGGCGGTGGCGTAGATCTGGATCCGCGAGGTTACCGCGGCCAGGCCGGCCATTAAGGTGAAAGATTCGAGGTTATGATCCCAGAACTCGGTTTTGCCGCCGAAACCGCGCAGTTTGATCATCGACAGCGCAAAATCAAAATGATAATGCTCCGCTTTCTGGACGATCGCTTTATTCAGTTCGAACGTCGGCATGTACTGCGGGGCATGGGTTGAAATCAACCAGCCGTTATTACCAATCGGAACGAAGACACCAATTTTCATACGTACCTCTCTGCAATCGTTGACGAAGAAGGCGCGCGGTGCTGCATCCTGCATCTCCTGGGTCACCTCGCCAGAAAGCTAAAGCAAAGGGAATGCCAGTTTTGCAAAAATCAATGTTATTAATGTGTTGCGTATTGGTTGCTTAAAATGAAGGTGATAAAAGTGGACTAAATGGTCAAAATGAGTGCACGAAAAAACGGCAGTCATGCGCAATTGGGGTGCATAAGGTCGTGTCAAGGTTGGGCTTTTGCTATGCTGATGGCGTTGAAAGAAGGAGATGATGATGGCAGAGGGCGCTGTGAAAAAAACCGGGAAGCGTTCGCAGGCGGTGAGCGCAAAGAAAGAGGCTATCCTGGCCGCTGCGCTGGACGCATTTTCCCAGTTTGGTATCCACGGTACGCGGCTTGAGCAGGTTGCAGAGCTGGCCGGGGTATCGAAAACGAATCTACTCTATTACTACCCGTCGAAAGAGGCGCTGTATGTCGCCGTGCTGCAGCAGATCCTCACCATCTGGCTGGCGCCGCTGAGGGCGTTTCGCGAAGATATCAGCCCGCTGGTCGCTATCCGCGAATATATTCGCCTCAAGCTGGAGGTGTCGCGCGATTATCCGCAGGCCTCCAGGCTGTTTTGTCTGGAGATGCTACAGGGCGCGCCGCTGCTGATGGGCGAGCTGACCGGCGATCTGAAAGCGCTGGTGGATGAAAAGTCGGCGATTGTCTCTGGCTGGGTCGATAGCGGGAAACTGGCGCCGGTCGACCCTCAGCATCTGATCTTCATGATCTGGGCCACCACTCAACATTACGCCGATTTTGCCACGCAGATTGAGGCGGTCACCGGCGCAACGTTGCGCGACGAGGCGTTTTTTCAACAAACCGTAGAGAACGTCCAGCGGATGATCATTGAAGGTATCCGGGTACGTTAATTGGCGGGGGGAAGCGGGCAGCTCTGGTCGCCATCTTCACACTGCAGCAGCGAAGCAAGGAACGATTCACGCTCCACGGTTTTGTCTGCCATACACTGGTTGATAAGCATCGGCTGGACGCTGCCGCCTTCGGCGCCGGAAGCGAGGAAGGTGCAGTCGGCGTCGCGCAGCGCTATCCACGCCAGCTGCGCTTTTTTCAGCTGTTCCTGCTGTTTACCCGCGGCGCGTTTCAGCGCTTCCTGATAGGTCTGATTCAGCTTGCTATCGGCCGCCTGATATTGTGCTGCCGTACACTGGTTCAACTCAGCCTGATTGCCGGCGTTAGCACATTCGTCCGCCAGCGCCTGTCCGCTTGCCAGCAGGGCTGCGAGGGCAATTAAAGTTCGTTTCATTGGTCCACTCCCATAAAAAAAGCTCCCGTCGGGGGAGCTTTAATTAACCACAGCCGGCGTCCGGTGTCATCAGCTGACGTGGATGTCGGTCGCAACAGACCCTTAGCCGATGGTCATCAGGCTAGCGTTACCGCCTGCCGCCGCAGTATTGACGCTCAGCGAGCGTTCAATATAGAGGCGTTCCAGCAACAGGTTGCTTTCACCGCGGGCGAAACCCTGAACCGAGATAATCGCGCCGTCGCGTGCCGCCACCTGTTCACACAGTTCCCGCAGCTGATCGGAATCGCCGTGGTAGATAACCGCATCGAAAGCCTGAGCGGTCAGCATCTCTGGTTTGGCAAAGTGGAGACGTTCGCTGACCTCGCGCGGCAGCTTCTTCGCCAGCTCGCGATGCAGAGCGCTCTCCGGCCACAGGATTTCACAGCCGACTGCGGTGACCGCCGCCAGCTGAATCAGCGCATCCTGCTCGTTATCCGCCACGCACAGTACGCGGTCGCGAGGGATAAAGGTCAGGGTATTGCGCTCGCCGGTTGGACCCGGCAGCAGACGTTGGGTGCCGGCTTGCGCCAGTTCACGGTACTGCTGACACAGCGCCTGCAGTTCAGGACGACCGGCGGCCCACTGCTGCAGGGCGTTTAGCGGTTTTTCCAGCAGGGTTTTCAGCTGCGCATCCAGCGGACGTTCCGCATCCTGGCGGGCGAGCGTGGTTCCCACGGCGTTTTGCGGGCGGCTGGAGAGCAGACGATACAGATACAGCGGGCCGCCGGCTTTCGGTCCGGTCCCCGACAGACCTTCGCCGCCAAACGGCTGCACGCCGACCACGGCGCCAACCATATTGCGGTTAACGTACAGGTTGCCGACCTTCGCGCTGCCGGTGACCTGAGCAATGGTTTCGTCGATGCGGGTATGGACGCCGAGGGTCAGACCGTAGCCGGAGGCGTTAATCTGCTCGACCAGCTGATCCAGCTCGTTGCGGTTATAGCGAACCACGTGCAGCACCGGACCAAAGACCTCTTTTTTCAGCTCATCAAAGCTCTCGAGTTCGATCAGGGTCGGCGGAATGAAGGTCCCGCTTTGCCACTCACGCGCATCCTCGCTGTTTTCCCGTACCGCCTGGAACACCGTGCGGCCTTTGGCGCGCAGGCTCTGAATATGGCGTTCAATATTCTCTTTGGCTTCGGCATCGATGACCGGACCAATGTCGGTCGTCAGACGGCCAGGGTTGCCCATCCGGCATTCGCCCATTGCGCCGCGCAGCATGGTCAGCGTATGGTCGGCGATCTCTTCCTGCAGGCAGAGAATACGCAGGGCGGAACAGCGCTGCCCGGCGCTATCAAACGCGGAGGCCAGCACGTCGATCACCACTTGCTCGGTAAGGGCCGAGGAGTCGACGATCATGGCGTTCATCCCGCCGGTTTCGGCGATAAGCGGCGTCGGGCGACCCTGTGCATCCAGGCGGCTGGCGATATTGCGTTGCAGCAGCGTGGCGACTTCGGTGGAGCCGGTGAACATCACGCCGCGCACGCGTTCGTCGGTGGTCAGCGCGGCGCCGACGGTTTCCCCGCGGCCCGGCAGCAGCTGAATCACGCCCGGCGGAACGCCGGCTTCCAGCAGAATCGCTACGCCCTGAGCGGCAATCAGCGGCGTCTGTTCGGCGGGTTTCGCCAGCACGCTGTTACCGGCGGCCAGCGCGGCGGCAATCTGACCGGTGAAAATCGCCAGTGGGAAGTTCCACGGACTAATACAAACTACCGGTCCCAGCGGACGGTGGGTTTCATTATCGAAATCGTCGCGCACCTGACCGGCGTAGTAGTGGAGAAAATCGACGGCTTCGCGGACTTCGGCGATGGCGTTGCTGAAGGTTTTACCGGCTTCACGGACCAGAATGCCGATCAGCGTCTGCATCTGGTCTTCCATCAGCACCGCCGCGCGTTCAAGGATCGCCGCTCGTTCCTGCGGCGGGGTGGCAAACCAGATAGGCGCGTTATTGACTGCGCTGGTCAGCGCCAGTTCAATCTCTTCCGGGTGGGCTTCACGCACGTGGCCGACGATATCTTTCGGCTCGGCCGGGTTAATCACCGCCTGCAGTTCGCCCGCCATCACCGGATGCTCCAGCGCCGGCAGCGCCTGCCATTTGTGCAATGCGCTGTTCAGCAGAGAGGAGGAGAGGGAGGCCAGACGGTGTTCGTTGGCCAGATCCAGGCCCGCGGAGTTGCTGCGGCCTTTGCCGTACAGATCGCGCGGCAGCGGGATCTTCGGATGGGGCAGGCCGGCCTGACCCTCCTGGCGGGCCAGTTTTTCCACGGCGCTGACCGGGTCGGCAACCAGCTCGTCCAGCGGCAGCGTAGTATCCGCGATACGGTTAACAAAGGAGGTGTTGGCGCCGTTTTCCAGCAGGCGGCGTACCAGGTATGCCAGCAGCGTCTCGTGGGTCCCGACCGGCGCATAAATTCGGCACGGACGGTTCAGTTTCCAGTCGGCAACCTTGCCGACTACCTGTTCGTAGAGCGGTTCGCCCATGCCGTGCAGGCACTGGAACTCATACTGGCCCGGATAGTAGTTTTGCCCGGCCAACTGATAAATGGCTGCCAGGGTATGGGCGTTGTGGGTGGCGAACTGCGGGTAGATAAGGCTCGGCACCGCCAGCAGCTTTTTCGCGCAGGCGAGGTAGGAGACGTCGGTGTACACCTTGCGGGTATACACCGGGTAGCCTTCGAGGCCGTCCATCTGCGCGCGTTTGATTTCGCTGTCCCAGTAGGCGCCTTTTACCAGGCGGATCATCAGGCGACGGCGGCTGCGGGTGGCGAGGTCAATCAGGGAATCAATGACGAACGGGCAGCGTTTTTGGTAGGCCTGAATCACGAAGCCAATTCCGTTCCAGCCGGCCAGCTCTGGTTCAAAGCACAGCTTCTCCAGCAGGTCGAGGGAGATCTCCAGGCGATCGGCCTCTTCGGCATCGATGTTAATCCCGATATCGTACTGACGCGCCAGCAGGGTCAATGATTTCAGCCGCGGATACAGTTCATCCATCACCCGATCGTATTGTGCGCGGCTGTAGCGCGGGTGCAGCGCAGAGAGTTTGATCGAAATCCCCGGGCCTTCATAAATGCCGCGGCCGTTAGAGGCTTTGCCAATCGCGTGGATCGCCTGCTGGTAGGAGACCATATAGGCCTGAGCATCGGCGGCGGTGAGCGCGGCCTCGCCCAGCATATCGTAGGAGTAACGGAACCCTTTCTCTTCCAGCTTGCGGGCGTTGGCCAGCGCTTCGGCGATGGTTTCGCCGGTCACGAACTGTTCGCCCATCAAACGCATCGCCATGTCGACGCCTTTGCGAATCAGCGGTTCGCCGCTTTTGCCGATAATCCGGTTCAGCGAGCGCGAAAGGCTGGTTTCGTTATGGGTAGAGACCAGTTTGCCGGTAAACAGCAGGCCCCAGGTTGCCGCATTGACGAACAGCGACGGGCTGCGGCCGATGTGCGACTGCCAGTTACCGTTGCTGATTTTGTCGCGGATGAGGGCATCGCGGGTGGCTTTGTCCGGAATACGCAGCAGCGCCTCCGCCAGACACATCAGCGCCACCCCTTCCTGTGAAGAGAGCGAAAACTCTTGTAGCAGGCTCTGCACCATGCCGGCGCGACCGCTGGCGGTTTTTTGATTACGCAGTTTCTCCGCCAGCTGATAAGCCAGCTTATGCGCCTGTTCAGCCAGCGGCTGCGGCAGGCGCGCTTGCTCCAGCAGCATAGGGACGGCGTCAGTTTCTGCCCGGCGGTAAGCGGCGGTAATCGAGGCCCGGGTGACGGACTGCGGCAGAATCTGCTCGGCAAATTCGAGGAATGGCTGCCACGGCTCATCGACCGGGCTGCTGACGTCATCGCTTTCATTGGCGGCGCCGGCAAGCAGGGCCGGCAGCTCGGGCAGCGTCTCGTCGTTTTCCAGCTTTTCCAGATAGTTGAAAATGGCCTGTTTAATCAGCCAGTGCGGCGTGCGGTCAATACGGCTCGCGGCGAACTTGATGCGTTCACGCGTCGCGTCGTCAAGCTTAACACCCATGGTGGTGGTGCCCATGCTTATCACTCCTGTTATGAATCGTTGTTCTTTTTTGCGGTTACGCGAAAATATCTACTATGTTGCAACTTTGTGCAACCTTGTTAATCGTGACCTGTGTAGCAAGCTGAGAAATGAGTGAGTTGTTAATTGAGATGGTGGATGTAACGGAAAATTAACCTTTCTGCGCTGGGGTTTTTTATGCGTCAGTTAACAGTTTTACAAGGTGCAACCAATAAAAACGTGAGAGAGTGCAACCTATAACAAAATGAAGTTTGGTAAGGACAAAAATTAGTGTAAATGCTGTGTTAAATCGTTTGTGAAATGCCGACGCTTCCGTCAGGATACGGTCGCCCAATACAATCCTTGTGCCACTACCCCGTTCCGGTAGTGGAATAAAATGACAAAGCAGGACGTTGTCGACAAAAGAATCTGGAGATTTTACATGGCTATTAGCACCCCCATGTTGGTGACTTTTATTATTTATATATTTGGCATGGTACTGATCGGTTTTATTGCCTGGCGATCGACAAAAAACTTTGATGATTATATTCTCGGCGGCCGCAGTCTCGGGCCATTTGTGACGGCGCTCTCCGCCGGCGCCTCCGATATGAGCGGCTGGCTGCTGATGGGATTGCCCGGCGCAATATTTCTCTCCGGTATTTCCGAGAGCTGGATCGCCATTGGTCTGACGCTCGGCGCATGGATTAACTGGAAACTGGTCGCCGGTCGTCTGCGCGTACACACCGAGGTAAATAATAATGCGCTGACCTTACCGGATTATTTTACCGGGCGCTTTGAAGATAAAAGCCGCGTGCTGCGTATTATTTCGGCGCTGGTTATTTTGCTGTTCTTCACCATTTATTGTGCCTCCGGGATTGTTGCCGGTGCCCGTCTGTTTGAAAGCACTTTTGGCATGAGCTATGAAACGGCGCTGTGGGCCGGTGCGGCGGCGACGATTATTTATACCTTCGTCGGCGGATTCCTCGCGGTAAGCTGGACCGATACCGTACAGGCCAGCCTGATGATTTTTGCGCTGATTCTGACGCCGGTGATGGTGATTATTTCCGTTGGCGGCTTTGGTGAATCGCTGGAAGTGATCAAGCAGAAGAGCATTGAAAATGTCGATATGCTCAAAGGACTGAATTTTGTGGCGATTATTTCGCTGATGGGCTGGGGCCTGGGCTACTTTGGCCAGCCGCATATTCTGGCGCGTTTTATGGCGGCGGATTCGCACCACAGTATCGTTCACGCACGTCGTATCAGTATGACCTGGATGATTCTCTGCCTGGCGGGTGCCGTGGCGGTCGGTTTCTTCGGTATTGCATGGTTCAATAATAACCCGGCGCTGGCCGGCGCGGTTAATCAGAACTCCGAGCGCGTGTTTATCGAACTGGCGCAAATCCTGTTTAACCCGTGGATTGCCGGTATTCTGCTGTCGGCGATTCTGGCGGCGGTGATGTCCACCCTGAGCTGTCAGCTGCTGGTGTGCTCCAGCGCGATTACCGAAGACCTGTATAAAGCGTTTCTGCGCAAAAACGCCGGTCAGAAAGAGCTGGTGTGGGTCGGACGGACGATGGTCCTGGTGGTGGCGCTGATCGCCATTGCGCTGGCGGCAAACCCGAACAACCGCGTGCTGGGTCTGGTGAGCTACGCCTGGGCAGGCTTCGGTGCCGCGTTTGGTCCGGTCGTACTGTTCTCGGTGATGTGGTCGCGGATGACGCGTAACGGGGCGCTGGCCGGGATGGTGATTGGCGCGCTGACGGTGATTGTCTGGAAACAGTTCGGTTGGCTGGGCCTGTATGAAATCATCCCTGGCTTTATCTTTGGCAGTCTGGGCATCGTGGTCTTCAGCCTGCTGGGCAAAGCCCCGTCGACATCCATGCAGCAACGCTTTGCCGAAGCGGACGCCCATTATCATTCGGCTCCGCCGACACCGGCTACCGCCGAGTAAACTCACGACCGGTTAATCAAGCCCGCGTTCAGCGGGCTTTTTTGTGGCTGAAAGCCGGCCAGGCGCCCGGCACGGCTCCCACCTCTTGCTAATTCCATGAAAATACGCTGATATCGGGGGCACAAAAAACAATGAGGATAGCAAAATGACGTTCAGACAGGGTGCGCTGGTGCTGGTGATGGCAGGGCTGCTTGGCGGCTGCGTGGCACCGGTGAAGAAGAGTACGCCGGTTGCCACGGCAGCGGTATGCCCGGCAGAGAATGCGATGGTGCAGACCACGCTCTATTTCGGTTTAAGCCGCCCGGCGGGTAAAGATATCACCCCCCAGGAGTGGCAGCAGTTTGTTGACCGTGACGTCACGCCGCGTTTTCGTGAGGGATTAACGGTGTTTGACGCCCGAGGCCAGTGGCTGGGGAATGATGGCAGCGTGGCCCGCGAGCAGAGCAAAGCGCTGATGCTGATTCATGGTAAAGACGGTGGCAGCGAAGAGGGGATCGAGGCGTTACGTAACCTCTATAAATCGCGCTTTGCCCAGGAGTCGGTGATGCGCGTTGACCAACCGGTCTGCGTTCACTTCTGAAAAAACGGCGGGGAAGTCCCCGCCGTATCTCTTCTATAGCACCAGGCCGGCAAAGCTGGCGGAAAGCAGACTGACCAGCGTGGCGCCGTAGACCAGACGCAGGCCGAAGCGGGAGACGATATTGCCCTGCTGTTCGTTCAGCCCTTTAATGGCCCCGGCGATAATGCCGATGGAGGCAAAGTTCGCGAAAGAGACCAGGAAGACCGAGAGGATGCCCAGTCCACGCGGAGTCATGCCGGCGGCAATTTTTTGCAGCTCAATCATCGCCACAAACTCATTGGCCACCAGCTTGGTTGCCATAATACTTCCGGCGTTCAATGCATCGCTGAGCGGAATACCAATCAGCCAGGCCAGCGGATAGAATACATAGCCAAGAATTTGCTGGAAGCTCAGGCCAAACAGCGTGGCAAACAGGGCATTAATGGCGCTGATCAGGGCGATAAAGCCAATCAGCATCGCCAGAATAATCATCGCTACTTTAAAGCCGGCAAGAATATATTCCCCGAGCATTTCGAAGAAGCTTTGTGATTCGTGGAGCTTCTCCAGCTTAATCTCTTCTTCGCTACCCGGACGCGTCGGGTTAATAATCGACAGCACAATAAAGGTGCTGAACATATTCAGGATCAGCGCCGCGACCACATATTTTGCATCGAGCATGCTCATATAGGCGCCGACGATGGAGAGCGATACCGTGGACATCGCGGTGGCTGCCATGGTGAACAGCCGACGTGAGGAGAGGTCGCCCAGCACGCCTTTGTAGGCGATAAAGTTCTCCGACTGGCCGAGAATCAGCGAGCTGACGGCGTTGAAGGATTCCAGTTTACCCATGCCGTTGACTTTGGAGAGCAGGGTGCCAATCACGCGGATGAAAACAGGCAGAATGCGCCAGTGCTGCAGAATACCGATCAGCGCCGAAATAAAGACAATCGGGCACAGCACGCCAAGGAAAATAAACGCCATCCCTTTTTCACTCATGCCGCCAAATACAAAGTTGGTGCCTTCGGCAGCAAAGCCGAGCAGCGAAGTGAAAAAGCCAGAGATATTTTTAACTATCCACAGACCGCTTTCGGCATGCAGGAAAAAGAATGCCAGCGCAATTTCAATGATAATTAACTGGATAATATAGCGAACGCGGATTTTTTGTCGGTCATAGCTGGCAAGCCAGGCAAGGCCGAGGATAACCGCCAGCGCCAGCAGGAAGTGCAAGAATTGTGTCATGTTGTTCATTTCGCAGGTCAATAAGGCCGCTATTTAGCCACAGCCGGTCAACCTGGTAAATATCTGCAGCGAAAAAACCGCCGCGCCGACTGGCCGAACGCGACGCAGACAGATAGTCCCCTAAGTGATTATTTTACAGCAATTAATTTACAACTCGTCACCAAACTCTCTACATTTCACTTGTGTTTCTGATTATTGTAATGATAATCACTATCAGAAATATTTACTTATCTTTGCATCCACTGACTGCGATTCACATTGAAGGGTGTCGGCATGTTTGTTCCATTTCTCATTATGTTACGCGAAGGGCTGGAGGCGGCGCTGATTGTCAGCCTGATTGCCAGCTATCTCAAACGCACCCAGCGCGGCAGCTGGATTGGCGTCATGTGGATTGGCGTTATCCTGGCGGCGGCGCTGTGCCTGGGCCTGGGGATCTTTATCAACGAAACGACCGGCGAGTTTCCCCAGCGGGAACAGGAGCTGTTCGAAGGCATCGTGGCGCTGGTGGCGGTATGCATCCTGACCTGGATGGTGTTCTGGATGCGTAAAGTCTCGCGCAACGTGAAGCAGCAGTTGGAACAGGCGGTGGATAATGCTCTGCAGCGCGGTAATCATCACGGCTGGGCGCTGATCATGATGGTCTTTTTCGCCGTCGCGCGGGAAGGGCTGGAGTCGGTGTTCTTCCTGCTGGCGGCATTCCAGCAGGATGTCGGAATTTGGCCGCCGCTCGGGGCGATGCTGGGACTGGCTACCGCGATTGTCCTCGGCTTCCTGCTTTACTGGGGCGGGATCCGCCTTAACCTCGGCGTATTTTTCAAATGGACCAGTCTGTTCATTCTGCTGGTGGCGGCCGGGCTGGCTGCCGGGGCAATTCGCGCCTTTCATGAAGCCGGTCTGTGGAACCATTTCCAGGACGTGGCGTTTGACCTGAGCGGCGTGCTGTCGACCCACACGCTTTTCGGCACGCTGCTCGAAGGGATCTTCGGTTACCAGGAGACGCCTACCGTCAGTGAAGTGGCGGTCTACTTTATCTATTTGATTCCGGCGCTGGTGCTGTTTGCGCTGCCGCCGCGTAACAATACAGCAACCTCGCGCACCGCTCCGCTTAAGTAGGGCGCCGCAGGATTATGGTTACAACATACTTACCGAAAGGGATGATCATGATGATTCATTTTCGCCGTAATGCGCTGCAGCTTGCCGTCGCAGCGTTGTTCAGCTCTGCCTTCTACGCTCAGGCTGCGGATATCCCGCAGGTAAAAGTCACCGTTAACGACAAACAGTGTGAGCCGATGAACGTCACCGTCAAAGCGGGGAAAACGCAGTTCATTATTCAAAACCACAGTCAGAAAGCGCTGGAGTGGGAGATTCTCAAAGGCGTGATGGTCGTGGAAGAGCGCGAGAACATTGCGCCAGGCTTTACGCAAAAGCTGACGGCGAACCTGCAGCCGGGCGAATATGACATGACCTGCGGTCTGCTGACCAACCCGAAAGGCAAGCTGATCGTGACCGGCGCCGCCACCAAAGATGCGGCGAAAGCCGATGCGCTGTTAAGCCTTGGCGAGGCGATTACCGCCTATAAAGCCTACGTTACGGCGGAAACCGCACAGCTGGTTAGCGGTACGAAAGCTTTCACCGACGCGGTGAAAGCGGGCGATATTGAAAAAGCGAAAGCGCTGTATGCTCCGACGCGTCAGCACTACGAGCGCATTGAACCGATCGCAGAGCTGTTCTCCGATCTGGACGGCAGTATTGATGCGCGTGAAGACGATTACGAGAAAAAAGCCGAAGACCCGAAATTCACCGGCTTCCACCGTCTGGAAAAAGCCCTGTTTGGCGACAACAGCGTCAAGGGGATGGAAAAGTATGCCGACCAGTTGAACAGCGATGTGCTTGAACTGCAAAAACGCATCAGCGAACTGGCATTCCCGCCGTCGAAAGTGGTGGGTGGCGCGGCGGGCCTGATTGAAGAAGTCGCGGCCAGCAAAATCAGCGGCGAAGAAGATCGCTACAGCCACACCGATCTGTGGGACTTCCAGGCGAATATCGACGGCGCGCAGAAGATCGTTGACCTGCTGCGCCCGCAGCTGCAAAAAGAGAACAGCGCGCTGCTGGCGAAAGTGGATGCTAACTTCAAGAAAGTTGACGCTATCCTCAGCAAATACCGCACTAAAGACGGCTTCGAAACGTATGACAAGCTGACGGATGCGGATCGTAATGCGTTAAAAGGGCCGATCACCACGCTGGCGGAAGATCTGTCTCAGCTGCGCGGGATCCTTGGGCTGGACTAAGTCGATGGCAGAACAGAAGCAATCTGACGTGAATGAGCCTTCACGTCGTCGATTATTAAAAGGGATCGGCGCGCTTGGCGGCGCGCTGGCTATTACCGGCGGCTGTCCGGTGGCACACGCGGCGAAGGGCAGCAGCTCTCCGGGTGTGCTGTCGCCGGACGCGCGGGCCGAGGCGCAGCCTTTTTACGGGCAGCACCAGGCCGGCGTGCTGACGCCGCAGCAGGCATCGATGATGCTGGTGGCCTTTGATGTGCTGGCCAGCGATAAAGCGGACCTGGAGCGTCTGTTTCGTCTGCTGACTCAGCGCATTGCCTTTCTGACCAAAGGGGGGCCGGCGCCGGACACGCCCAATCCGCGCCTGCCGCCGATGGATTCGGGGATCCTCGGAGCGTGGATCTCCCCGGATAACCTGACCGTCACCGTTTCGGTTGGCCATTCGCTGTTTGATGAGCGCTATGGATTAGCGGACCAGGCGCCGAAAAAGCTGCAAAAAATGACCCGCTTCCCCAACGATTCGCTGGATGCGGCGCTCTGCCATGGCGATTTGCTGTTGCAAATCTGTGCCAATACTCAGGATACGGTTATCCATGCGCTGCGCGATGTGATTAAACATACGCCGGATCTGCTCAGCGTCCGCTGGAAGCGTGAAGGGTTTATTTCCGATAGCGCCGCGCGGAGTAAAGGCAAAGAGACGCCGGTTAACCTGCTGGGCTTTAAAGACGGCACCGCGAACCCGGTCAGCAGCGATAAGGCGCTGATGGATGAAGTGGTATGGGTGACCGCCGATCAGGGGGAGCCGGCATGGGCAACCGGCGGCAGCTATCAGGCGGCGCGAATCATCCAGTTCCACGTGGAATTCTGGGATCGCACCCCGCTGAAAGAGCAGCAGACCATTTTTGGGCGCGATAAGCACAGCGGCGCGCCGCTGGGCATGCAGCATGAGCATGACGTGCCGGATTACAGCCGGGATCCTGACGGCGATATTATTGCCCTGGACAGCCACATTCGACTGGCGAACCCGCGGACACCGCAGACGCAGTCAAGTCTGATGATGCGTCGTGGCTACAGTTATTCGCTGGGCGTAACCAACTCCGGGCAGCTGGATATGGGACTGCTGTTTGTCTGCTATCAGCATGATCTGGAGAAGGGATTCCTGACGGTGCAAAAACGCCTTAACGGCGAAGCGCTGGAGGAGTACGTCAAACCTATCGGCGGTGGCTACTTCTTTGTGTTACCGGGTGTTATCGACAGCCAGCACTTCCTGGCGCAATCTCTGCTTGAAGCCTGACGCACCTGCCCGCAAGGGCAGGGCGTTTCTGCTGTTTTTCCATTCTTTTTTTGTATTTCCTGCCTTGTGTTATTTTTCTGTAATCTAAATGACGGAAACTCGCTCCAGCTGTACGGGGAAATATTTGTTGCGTCTATGTAAAAAATAAGTTGCATTAAGAATAATTTTTGATGTACTTATTACAGACGCGGTAGTTCCCGGCAGTGATGTCGTTTCACTATGGAGATCGCGAATGGTAGGGTCCTGTACCGGACAACGCAAAACAACACACCGTACTCTTCAGCACGGAGGGAAAACCTCCGGCAGCGATTTCGTCAGCGTAAATTCACCTCTTTCCACCCCCACAGAACATCCGAACCCTGACCGGGTACGCGGTGCGCGTAGCCGTGACTCGTTGTCAATTCAACCGGCAAGCAATGGCTTAAAAGGAAGCCAAACCTCAATCGTTTGTGCGCATAATCGCGTCGATGCTGACGCGTGTGATGTAAACCAACAACGCAAGGTGCTATCCATGGGAAGACAAAAAGCAGTGATCAAAGCTCGTCGTGAGGCAAAACGTGTGCTGAGACGCGATTCGCGCAGCCATAAGCAACGCGAAGAAGAATCGGTCACATCGCTTGTGCAAATGAGTGGCGTAGAAGCAATTGGCATGGCGCGGGACAGCCGTGATACTTCCCCAATTGAAGCGCGCAATGACGCTCAGGCGCATTATTTGAATGCCATCGACAATAAACAGCTGATTTTTGCAACGGGCGAAGCCGGGTGCGGTAAAACCTGGATTAGCGCAGCAAAAGCCGCCGAAGCCCTGATTCACAAAGATGTGGACAGGATTATTGTTACCCGTCCCGTTCTGCAGGCCGATGAAGATCTCGGCTTCTTACCGGGAGATATCGCCGAGAAGTTTGCTCCCTATTTCCGACCGGTGTACGACGTACTGGTGAAGAGGCTGGGCGCTTCCTTTATGCAATACTGCCTGCGACCGGAAATTGGCAAGGTGGAAATCGCGCCGTTCGCCTATATGCGCGGACGTACATTTGAAAATGCCGTGGTGATTCTGGACGAGGCCCAGAACGTGACGGCTGCGCAAATGAAAATGTTTTTAACCCGCCTCGGGGAAAACGTGACGGTCATCGTGAACGGCGACATTACCCAGTGTGATTTACCCTCTGGCGTGAAGTCCGGGCTGGTCGATGCGCTGGCGCGTTTTGAGGAAGACGAGATGATCGGCATTGTGCGTTTTACCGCCGATGATTGCGTCCGTTCGATGCTCTGCCAGCGAACGCTGAAAGCCTACTACTGATCGCTATCTTGTGTGCAAAGCCCGGGGAAACCCGGGCTTTGTTATTTTGATGCGGCGACGACGCCGGCAGCGAAGCGCTAACCCCTGTTAGCCTATCGCGCCCAGCGCATCTTCGCTGCCCTGCGTTTTCGGCAGTAAGAACAGGGTGGCGAAAATATCCAGCAGATACAGAAGGGCCAGCAGCGTGATGGCAGCGGTGAACGACCAGTGGCTGACGCACAGACCAATCACCAGCGGCCCAAAACCACCGACGCCGCGACCAAGGTTAAACAGCACGTTCTGCGCCGTAGCGCGGACCTGTAGCGGGTAGGTATCAGAAATAAGCGCCCCGTAGCCGCCAATCATGCCGTTGACAAACATTCCCATTACCGCCCCGGTAAACAGCATCAGGGTCGGGTCCCGCAGCTGGGCATAGATAATGACCATCACGACGGCCCCAACCTGGTAAATCAGAAAGATCTTCCAGCGGGCGAAACGGTCCGCCAGCACGCCGAACAGCCAGATGCCGAAGGTCATCCCCACGACGGTGACCGCGGTCCAGAGTCCTGATTTGGTGAGCGAAAAACCAAAACTGGAGGAGAGATAGCTGGGCATCCAAATCATCAGGCCGTAGTAGCCAAAATTCTGTACCGAGCAGAGGATGAGGATCCCGATACTGGCCTTCGAGGTGGCGCGGTCAGCAAACAGCATCCGGAGACGGGTCGTGAAGGAGACCTGTTGGGTGACTGCGATATCTTTGGTAAACGCGTCGGGCTCCCCCATGCCGCGGCGAATGGCAAATGAGACCAGGGCGGGCAGCAGCCCAACGAGGAACATTCCGCGCCAGCCGATGATATCCAGCAGGAGAGGGGTGATAAAGGCGGCAAGCAGCACGCCAAGCTGCCAGCCGATACCGACCCATGCCGAGGCGCGATTGCGTTTGCTGGCGGGCCAGACTTCAGCAATCAGCGCCATGCCAATACCGAATTCGCCGCCTAGCCCCATACCTGCAAGAGTTCGATAGGCCAACAGATCCCAATAACCCTGCGCAACCGCACAGAGGCCGGTAAAGACCGAGAACATCAGGATCGTGAAGGTCAGGACGCGAATACGGCCCAGGCGGTCGCTGAGATGACCGAAAAAAATCCCGCCCAGTACCGCGCCAATCAGCGTCCAGGTCACGAGGGAACCGGCCTGAGAAGTGCTGAGCGCCAGCGAAACGCTGATCGCAGGCAGCATGAAACCGAGGATCAGCAGGTCAAAGCCATCCATTGCGTAGCCGCTGATCGCCGCGACCATCGCTTTCGCCGGCGTGACGCCGCGTTTGTTAAGTGGAGAAGAGAACGTCATGTCCAGACCTTAGAGTGAAAATTGTGCGCCAAGTATAAGTTTGTCGGCGGCCGCAATCTACAGGCAACGCGGGGTAAAAGGGGCCGGGCAAGGCAAGAATGCCGACCGCAGGAAAAGGCATGCGCGCTGCCGTCGGTCAGGGCGATGCGGTAGGCGGAAAAAACGTGGCTGCGTACGGACTTTCGGCAGACGACCAGGTGGTACGCATATCCACCTTTTTGTGCCTTAAGTCTGGCTCCCCCTGAAGGGGCCGGGTGTTATTTTAGCCCCTCCCATAGTCCTTCAACGATCGCGGCAGCCATTGAGGAACTGTGGCCGGTATGTTCCACGCAATATGACTGCGCGGTATCGAGGTCTTTGCGAACACGGTGGCTTTTGGCAAATGCCTGGCTTGATACCGATGAACCGCCCGTGTAGATCTCAAGGCTGGCAACGCTTTCTGCATGACGCGTCACGTCAAAACGATTTACGCCGACTTCATTGTTGAGTTTTCCGTACTCCAGAAGGTATCCCTGAGAAAAAAGCTTATCCTGTATGCAAGAGTATATCGCTCTGGGTTTTGCTGAATCCTTGTAAAAGTAGCTTTGGGTGACCTCAGTATCCTTGCCGTACGGCTGAAGCGATGCGCAGCCGGCAATCAACAAGGGGACCACAAGAACAGTTCTTTTCCGCATAAAGGTTATTCCTTTTAAGGATACGTATCATTGCGCCATCGGTCATAAGAACAGATATTCCTGCTATGCTGCGCTCCGCTATTTGACATCCTCTTTAAGGAGTAAATATATCAACACTGAGGTGGGGCAATGCTTCAGATTTTAATTCTAATATTAACGAAGTCGTGTAAACCTGAGATAAACAAACTTAAGATAAAACTTTCCGTATCTGATGGGCTAAAGCAGAACTGCGTTGCAACCGCTGCATACATATAATTAACACTCCAGACATTGGTATTAACAAAAGGGCTGTTGGTGTTGATTCAATTAGCAGGGTAGAAGTGGCAATGGCAATGCAGGAAAAATACTGTACTCACGCCACCACTTTGCTTCGCGAAAAGCTGAATAAGGGACGGTCATCCACTCGACTGTTTGAGGACCAAATCTGCTATATCGTGAAAAAATAGTACAGGTTCTACTAACACGCTTTTTAACTATACGGCGACCGCGCGTGACAAACCCCTACAATCGACTTCGTTGTCGTCATGATATTGCATGATCCTGTCCCCGCATTATGGGTCTGACTTTTTCTGCCAGGCGCGCTTCATTCACACTGAGATTTGGCTTGATTTGAAACTTAAACGGAATTCAAACACCAGCAAATTAGTTTGTTTTATAAATATTACAACTATTATAATTAACTTACGAAATCATTGCGGTGGTGCTGTATTTCTGAAGTGAAGATCATTGAATTATATACAAATTAAATTTCCTCATGTTACATGCGTGCTAATAAAAAGATCCGCGGGATACTTTTCAATAGAAATAAACTATCAAAATGTTGGTTTTGATAGTTTATGTGATTTTGTGATTTTTATTAGATGGTTTAATTTCTGTCGCATATGAAATGCACATGATTGTCATCTGGCTTTATTTATAAACAGGGGGCGGGAAAGATATTTCTGACAATAACTTTATTTAACTTTACATTGGTTAGTCCGCTAAGAATTGGGGAATATTCCTATGCCGGCGCTGGCAATTTTCTGTAGCGGAGAGGTTTTTTTCTAAAATTCAGCGTGCATCATGTCCGAGACGCTCTACCAGAGAGGGCCTGATTGCTTATTCGTCACTAAAGGGGAGGTTGCCATTTTATTTAAAGTCGCTAATGATTGTTTATTGATTCAAATCAAGTCATTTTTATAATGAATCGCATAAACAAAGAGTTATTTTTTTGTTGCTCATTATTTATTAAGATTTTTCCTCAAAAAAACAATGATGAAAACTTCATATTTAATCATTGGCCTGGAATACAGTGGCGCTTACAGGCTGAAAAATGATTTGTTTTATCTATCAAAACCCATGTTGATTTGAGTTAAAAACTGTTAGGAAAAATTTGGGTGGTATGATTTAAATAAAGGTGTAAGAAAACAATACTAAACAATTTTGAATGTGTCTGTTTGACACGTTGATTTCGTGTGCGTTGAATAAACAGAGAGAAAATGCGATATCATATTGTATCAGATAATTTATATTTTCTCCTGGGGGTCAGAGGACTATTTAACCGGAAGGGGTTGTTTGCATTTATATATTACAGCTGTGAGCAGTCTACGCTGGAGTTGATGCGTGATATCAATGGTCATCTGAAACCTGGTGATGTGCTGGTTTGTGCACTCAATGATATTATTCTTAGGCAGAATGTACTGAAGTTATCATGCGTATTGTTTGGGCGAATATTATTTATGCCTTTTTTTACAGTATCTGAAAAAACGACGGGTTCATTACCCTGGGTCCTGAATAGTACTGTAACAGAAGATGCTTTCTTTATTCTCCTGAAGAAAATGGAAACCGCTACATACTCTAAAAGAAATATCACCGATAAACATATGGAAACAATAGGGTTTCTGACGTCCGGTAAAACAATTAATGAACTGGTCATGGCGACGGGCTGGACCGCGAAAAAACTCTATTACCAGCGAACGGCATTGCTGAAGAGGTGCGGTCTTACCGGAACCACGGATCATGAAGTTCTTCTCTGCAGAGACATATTGACCTTATTAAGGAGGCATAACGTAACGAAAGCTGAAGTACCGCCATCTCAACATCATCTGTCAAAAGGTGAATATTATTCATAGTTAAGTAGTAAAGGGACCTGTATGAAAAGAAATACTTTATATAAAGCCTTAATTTCCGCTTTCGTGATTGTGGGGGGCTTGTCAGCCAATGCAAACGCTGCCGACGGTACCATCAACTTTCAGGGAACAGTAACATCGAGCGCCTGTACCACCATTGTTGGGGCGGCTCCGGCTGGAGGGACTGCCGGGAGTACCACAACCGTTAACCTTCCTCCGGTATCTGCCGACACGCTGAACGCCCTGGCCGGTACCTATGCCGGACATACCGCATTCACCATTCAGCTGACCGGATGTCAGGCTGCCGGTTCGTTGAACAGCGTGCGCGCAACGTTTTCTACCGCTTCTCCGGCTGCCGGAGACAATACGGTAATGGGCAATACCGCCCCTTCCGGTGCGGCCGACGTGGCAGTTGCGATTCTGACCGCGCAAAGTGCACCGATTCATCTGAACGGTGGCACATTGCTCGATCCCGGTGCCGCGCTCCCTACCGCGGCGGCCGGTCCGGTTACTCTTAATTATCTGGCGGCATACAAATCCCTCAGCACAGCCGTCACCCCCGGTCCTGTCACTGGCATTGCCGACTACGTGATTTCCTATTTCTGATAATACGGAATAACTGTTGTATTTGTGATTAAAGCCGGGTCGACCGGCTTTTCTGGGTAACGACAGTATCTGGTTTCTACCGCGCTATACCGGGGAATATCATTATATGTATCGTTTTTTACTGCGCTGTATTCACACGGAAGAACCACGGAGTCAGGTATCCCGGATATCGATGATTCTCCCGGTGCTTTTCAGTAGTGTCAGCGTCAGTGTTTTTGCCGGAAACGATTTTGAGGAAGCGTTTTTGCGGCGCGATAAAAACGGTGTATCTCAGGATGTTTTTATGTACCAGGATCCTGTTATGCCCGGGAGGAGACTGACTGATATCGTTATTAACGATCGGTTACGGGAAAAGACCGAAATTGACTTCGTCAGCAATGGCAATAACAAGGTTATCCCCTGTCTTTCATACCGCCAGCTGAAAGCCTCAGGCATCAGGGTTAGCCACTATTCCGGCTGGGAAACCCGCGAAGGGGAAGCGGCTGGTTCGTCTGACGCGGAAACCTCCGTGCCTTCCCGCTGTGAAGATCTCGCGCTGCGAATACCTGCTGCTTTTGTTCAGTATGACCACACCCACCAGGTGCTGAACATCACCGTACCGCAGGAGGCCATGGACAACGAGCGCTTCACCATGATCTCGCCAGCTGAATGGGATCACGGCACTCCCAGTCTGCGCTCATCCTACAGCGGCTATTTTTACTCGTCACGGCTGAAGGGGGCATCCGGGCCGGGCTGGAAGGTAGATGATAGTACCACCGAGAGTGCCTGGCTTAGCTTGAATACCACGGGAAATGCCGGCCCATGGCGTCTCTACAGTATTGATTCGTTTTATCGTAATGACCGGCATCAGTGGAAATCCAATCATGACAGAGCCTATCTGGCACGTGATATTGCGTTACTGCGCAGCAGCCTGCAGGTAGGTGAAATCTACACCCGAACCTCAGGCACGATGACCGGAGCCATCCCTCTGCGGGGGATCTCGCTGGCAACCAGTGAACGCATGTCGCTCGATAACCAGTACAGCTATGCACCGGTTATCCGGGGAGTGGCGCGCACTAACGCCAGATTGACTGTGCGCCAGCGTGATGCGGTGATTTACAGCACGTTGTTGACCCCTGGCGCATTCGCAATTGATGATCTGTATACCGCTCAGGTGGGGGCCGATCTTGACGTTATGGTGGAGGAATCGGATGGGCAAATTCAGTCCTTCCGGGTTCCCTATACGGCCCTGCCGGGCATGATTCGTGCCGGCGCGATACGCTACAGTCTGGCCGCCGGTACCTGGCGTGGTCCGGACGGTGGGACATCCGAACCTGCGCTGTTATCCGGTACTCTGGAATACGGTTTTGAACATTTCACCCTGAATAGTGCATCTGTGATGACTGAAAATTATCAGATGTTCTCCTCGGGAGCGGCATGGAATATCGGTGCAATCGGGGCTTTCTCTGCCGACCTGGCGTATGCCCGCCACAGCGAAACCTGGAGAGATAACCGCCAGCGCGAAGGTACGGCAGCCAGGCTGCTTTATGCCCGTCAGTTTGATGTCACCGGGACATCATTGCAACTGCTGGGCTACCAGTATCAGTCCGAGTCCTTTCTTGATGCCGGGGAATTTCTTGCACGTCAGAGCCAGAGCTGGATTGACGGGTATGCTCCGGATACGACGACCTGGCAGAGGCGCCGGCGTAACCGGATGGAGATGACCGTCAGCCAGAATATGAACTCTGTCGGCAATCTGTATATGACCATCAGTCAGGAAAGCTTTTACGGCACGGGTGATAAAAACAGCTCGCTGAGTGCCGGAGCGGGTACCACCGTCGGTTCGGCCAGCGTATCCCTGGCTCTGACGCACAATCGTTACCAACGTCTCAGCGATAATCAACTCACTCTTTCTCTCAGTCTGCCGTTGTCAGTATGGCTCCCCGCCAGGCAGGATGCTGGTTTTCTGAGCTATGGTCTCAGCCGCAACAAAAACAACCAGTACGGCCAGTCTCTGGGGTATGCGGGCAACAGCGCTGGCAACGACTTCAGTTATTCGGCCAGTCTCCAGCGGGATACTCAGGGGGAATACAGTCAGTCAGGATCTCTGGGCTGGAATAGCAGCAGGGCAAATATTACCGCAGGAATTAGCCACGCGAGGGATTATCGCCAGTACTCCGCCGGGATGTCCGGCGGTGTGACGCTGTACCGCGGAGGGGTCATTATGTCGCCGCCATTGGGTAACACCGTGGCGATTGTTGAAACCCCTGGAGCGGAAAATATCAGGGTTTCCGGTATCAATAATGCCCGGACCGATTCAGCTGGCCGGGCGGTGGTGACCTGGCTGACGCCTTATCGCTATAACCAGATTAACCTGGACGCCGGGGAGTCTGATGGTGCTGAGTTGCAGGAGTCGTCCCGCAAAATCGTCCCTACAGAAGGTGCCGCCGTGCTGCTCCGGTTTGCCACCCGGTCGGGTAGAAGAGCGCTGGTGGAAATTTACAGCCGAAAAAGTATTCCGCTGGGTGCGCTGGCGTACACCGAAAGTGCTCCCGGTGTTAATGAGACCGAGGAGGCCGGTATCGTGGGTCAGAAAGGACTTGTCTGGCTGACCGGGCTGGATACCCACAGGGCGCAGGTACTGAATGTTATCTGGGGCCAGCGGCCTGAAGAACGATGCCAGATTGCGCTTTCCGCACCCACTGAAGAGCAGCTTAAACCCGATAACTGGCATAAAAAAATCAGAGCGGAGTGTCTCTGATTCTTCACCATGAAACTGCATAAAAAGAGTAACGTAATGAAATTGCTGAAATTATATATCACCGGGCTTCTGACGGTCATTTTCCTCGCCGGTACGGCGACAGCCGGCGTCAGGCCGCAACTGACACGCATTGTTGCCTATGCACAGGACAGAGAAACTCCGGTAGACGTGATAAACGACAGCCAGGAGACCTATATGGTGCAGGCCTGGTTGGAAGATCTTCGGGGGAATGACAATGATCTTCCGCTGGTGCTGACTCCGCCGGTGATGAAGCTTGAGGCTAAAAAACAGGGGAAATTCCGACTCGTGGTTCTGAGGGGAGGGATTGCGAAGGACAGAGAGTCCGCATACTGGCTATCGCTGCAGGAAATACCGCCAAAAGCCGGCAGTGCAAATAAGCTGGTGATTGCCGTACGCAGCAGACTTAAAGTTTTTGTCCGTCCTGACGGACTTAACTCTGCCGGTGCCCGCGATGCGGTAAAGCAAATTCGCTGGAGTCTTGAGAAAGACGGTAATGCCGTCTGGCTGAAAGCAAGCAATCCCACGCCTTATTTTGTCAGCTTTGCCCGCCTGAGTGTGGGGGCCGGCAAGGGGATTACGTTGGAGGATCGCCATCGTATGCCTCCGCCGTTTGGTGGCGAACGTTACCGTCTGCCTGCTTCAGTTAACCATACCAGTGTGACCGTGACCTGGAGTGGGATCCATGACTGGGGCGGTGCGGGTGAAGAATACCGGGCGGAGCTAATACCATGAAGAGGGCGGCAGGCACATGTATCGTACTCATCAGAATAAGGGGTCTGTCCCTTTTTCTGATGGCTGTCGTGCTTATGTTTACTACAACAGTAACGAGGGCAACGACGTATACCATCAGTTACGTCTGGTCATCCGCCAGTGACCCTAATGTGAATAAACTGGCAGGACAATGTTCTTACACCTATCCGGATAATCAGCCTTTTTCTGTTCCCCGTTCCGTTGTTGCCGATAACTCGGTACCGGCAGGAACGATTCTTGCTTCGTGGAGTTACGCTGACTTAAATGTCCCTCTGTCGGTGAGTTGTAGCGGGAGCGGTATTGAAGGTACGACCCCGCTCGTCTCTTCTTCATATGGCGGGATTATTGCCAATTCAAGCAGCCTCACCGTTATGGGATATAATATTGCGGGGTCATTAGTGGATTCAGGGATCCTGAACACCACCGTCCCCGGTATCGGTATTCGGTTTTATGTACAGTCAGATACGCCGGACCTCGGGAACGGGATTGATACGCCTGCCTATATTCGTCTGACCGGGTTTGGTGACTCTTCCGGTTCAGCTGTATTTGCCGCAAGTGGTGTGGAGTATCCGTATGCTGGCCCTACCGTAGGGCAGGCGGCTCTGGCCATGAGTATGCTGCGGTCGCGTACAGAAAATGGAACGACCCTCTGGTATATTCCAACACGGAGTTTATCGATTTCCCTGCGGGCTGAACTGATTAAAACCGGTTATGTAGAGAATTATGGTCCAGTCTCCTTCAGTCATCTGTTTAACTCGTGGATAACGCCATCTCCATCGGGTTCGGCGAGTGTTGTCCTGCCTCCTTCCATCCATTTTCTGACGGGGACGGGGGTGACGCTGGTCCGGCCGACCTGCAAACTGAGCTCACAGCGTCCAACGGATTATTCGGTCAACATGGGAACGAGGGATGCCAACACCATTTCCCGAGAGGGAGCCCCTGCCTTCGGGCCTGATGTTCCGGTTCCGGTGGAACTGGAGTGTAATGGGATGGCGGAGAATATCCGAATGCGATTTGAAGATGCGGGTGCGTCGCCTCTTCCGGTGAGTAACATCGGTCTTTACGATGCCGCCGGTGGACATAAAATTGATGGGCTGGAAATTGAGCTGCGGTACAACGGTAACCATATTGATGTCAACGGGTCGGCCGTCAATATTGGGAGTTATGGTTCGGGGGCCACGTCAGTGGGAGGGGATAAAATGTTTGCTGTGCCATCGACAAGTTTTGTGCCGATAACCTTCCAGGCACGCTATATCCAGCGAGCAATGATCACGCGATCTGCTGTCAATTATACCGGGCCAGTCAGCGGCACCGTTAATCTGTTTATGGTTTATGACTGATGATGCTTTCAACGGGGATCTGCTGCGGGGAAGAGAGGCCTGCTCGCAGCGCGATCCCTGATGCTCGCAGGACTGCGCCAGCTGTCGAACCCCGGTCGGGGATTCTCATCCCCCCGCAGGCGTGCAACATGCAAAAAAAAGCCCGCATTTTCATGCGAGCTCTTCTTAAAATATGGCGGTGAGGGGGGGATTGACTCGCTTTGCTCGCCCTACGGGCAGCCTGTTCGCTACGCTCTCAGTCTGTCCAGCTGGCTGCGCCAGCTGTCGAACCCCGGTCGGGGATTCTCATCCCCCCGCAGGCGTGCAACATGCAAAAAAAAAGCCCGCATTTTCATGCGAGCTCTTCTTAAAATATGGCGGTGAGGGGGGGATTGACTCGCTTTGCTCGCCCTGCGGGCAGCCTGTTCGCTACGCTCTCAGTCTGTCCAACTGGCTGTCGCCAGTTGTCGACCCCCGGTCGGGGCTTCTTATCCCCCCTGGTGGGGTGGTGCAACATGCATAAAAAAGCCCGCATTTTCATGCGAGCTCTTCTTTAAATATGGCGGTGAGGGGGGGATTCGAACCCCCGATACGTTGCCGTATACACACTTTCCAGGCGTGCTCCTTCAGCCACTCGGACACCTCACCATATTGTTTTGCTGCTCACCCTGGGTGGGCAACGGGGCGCTACTATAGGGAGTTGCGCTAAAACGGTCAAGCAGTATTTATTCTTTCTTTACCGTTCGGTCAAGCAATGAACACTACGCCAGCCGAAAACCGTCAGGGCAGCAGTTTTAACGCTGAGAATCAAGCTGTTCGCTATTCTTCAGGACATCCTGAGCTTTACTGTAGCTTTCGATCAGCAGCTGGTAGGCCGGGAAGATTTTGGTATACACCTCCGCCCACTCCGCAGCATCCGGACGGTTCCAGCTGCGCTGGAGCTCGGAAGCCACCGCCGCGGTATCCATCGGCACGACGCCAGCTTGTACCACACGTGCCAGAGTGATCTCCTGCGCCATCTTGCTGTAGGTGCCGGACGCATCTATGACGGCGAAAACCCGATAGCCGTCGGCAACTGCGGCGATAGAGGGAAACGCCATGCAGACGCTGGTAATGGTGCCGGCAATAATCAACGTCTTGCGTCCGGTAGCTTTCACGGCGGCAACGAAATCCGGATTATCCCAGGCGTTGATTTCGCCTTTACGCGCAATGTATTGCGCGTGAGGCGCATTTTCGTGGATTTCCGGGATCAGCGGCCCGTTCGGCCCCTGCGGTACCGAGGCCGTCGTGATCACCGGGAGTCCTGCCAGAGAGGCCATTTTTGCCAACGCGGCGGCGCGAGCGCGCAGTTCAGGCATTGGCATATCGCCCACGGTCTGGAACAGGCCGCTTTGATGGTCAATCAATAACATGGCAGTATCGTTCACATCAATCATTGGACGAGAGTCGTTAAAGTTTGCTGGAGCAGACATCTTATTTACCTCTGTAGTTTCAGATTTGGCCAAAGCGGCCGCTGTTGTAATCCCGCACGGCTTCTGCGATCTGGGCTTTTGTGTTCATCACAAACGGGCCGTAGCCTACGATGGGTTCCTGTAACGGCTCACCAGCCAGCAGCAGTACCCTGGCGTTAGCCGTAGCGTGGAGATGAATCGCTTCTCCTTTCTGACTTAACACCACCAGTTGGCCTTCACGGGCATTGTCACTGCCGTTGACGTTGACTTCTCCTTCGAAAACCACCAGCGCGCTGCTCCAGCCATCAGGTTGCGTGAACGTCACGTCGTGGCCCTGATTTAACTGCATATCCCAGACGTTCAACGGCGAGAAGGTATGCGCAGGTCCGGCAATATCACCGTAACTGCCGGCGATCACCCGCAGAGTACCGGCGCCATCCGGTAGGGCGGCATCAGGAATGACATCCGCCGCAATGCTCTGATAGCCAGGATGGGTCATCTTGTCCTTGGCTGGCAGATTGACCCACAGCTGGATCATTTTCAGCTCCCCGCCGGTGCGGGTAAATTCCGCCGAATGGAACTCTTCATGCAGAATGCCGGCACCTGCGGTCATCCACTGCACATCGCCTGGGCCAATGATGCCGCCTTTGCCCGTTGAGTCACGGTGTTCAACTTCACCGGAATAGACGAGGGTCACGGTTTCAAATCCGCGATGCGGATGTTCACCGACCCCGCGCTTACCGCTTCCCGCCGGGAAATAGTGTGGACCGGCATAGTCCAGTAGCAGGAAAGGACTCAGCTGTTCGCCCTGTGTCTGGTAAGAAAATAGCGAGCGAACCGGGAAACCGTCGCCCACCCAGTGCTGTGCGGGGGAGGTATAGACACCTGTAATCTGTTTCATTGTGCTCTCCTGTGTGTCTGTTTCTGATGTCAATAAGCTTATATGTGCGACCTATAAGCCGGTAGATAGTAAAAATGACCTATACTGTTCTAAAAATGGAACAGTGGGGGAAGGATGCAGGATCTCAACGATTTAGCCTGGTTTGTGCAGGTGGTGGATCATGAAGGATTCGCTGCTGCAGGCAGGGCGCTCGATCAGCCCAAATCAAAGTTAAGCCGCCGGATAGCGCAGCTGGAAGAACGGCTTGGCGTGCGCTTAATTCATCGTACGACCCGACAGTTCGTGGTGACTGAAGTCGGACAGACGTTCTACCAGCACTGCAAGGCGATGTTGATAGAGGCTGAAGCGGCGCAACAGGCAGTGGAAACGCTGCGTTCGGAACCGCGCGGTAGCGTGAAGCTCACCTGCCCGGTGACCTTATTACATGCGCATATCGGACCAATGCTGGCGCGGTTTATGCTGCGTTACCCTGGGGTGAATGTGTTGCTGGAGGCAACGAACCGGCGGGTTGATGTTGTTGGAGAAGGGGTCGATGTCGCGATTCGCGTACGCCCGCGACCGTTTGATGACAGCGATCTGGTGATGCGTGTGCTGGCCGATCGCGGGCATCGGCTGGTGGCCAGCCCGTCATTGATTGCACGCATGGGGCGACCTCAGGTGCCATCAGAACTGAGCGCGTGGCCTGGGCTCAGCCTTGGGGCCGGCAGGCATCAGCATAAGTGGCAACTGACAGGACCAGGGGGGGCGCGGGCGGAAATTTACTTCACGCCGCGTATGGTGACGACGGATATGCTGGCGCTGCGCGAGGCTGCAGTAGCGGGCGTCGGAGTGGTTCAGCTGCCGCTGTTAATGGTCCGCGACCAGTTGGCTGCCGGTGAGCTGGAGGTGATACTCGATGCATGGCAACCGCAGCGGGAAGTGATTCACGCGGTCTTCGCCTCTCGCCGCGGTATGCTGCCATCGGTGCGGGCACTGGTAGATTTTCTGAGTGAAGAATATCAGCGAATGGAAGAAGATTGATCTTTTGCCGGCGTGGTGTAGGCGAGACAGTTCTGTCGACTCCCGGTCGGGGCTTCGCATCCCCCCGACCTGCGCAATATACGAAAAAAGCCCGTGACCGCGTACGAGCTCTCTTAAAATATGCGCTGAGCGGGCCGCAATGTACGAATGCCTTGATGGCCTCTTTATCATGCTAACAATATGATATATAAAATTTATACGGATTGGTTGGTCTGACAAAATCAGTTGTTATCCTGTTAAAGCCAGTAATATATGACATAGTTTTCGATCCGGATGCTATCAGCGAGATCCGCGATCAATGGGGAGTTTTCAGAGATCGTCATCCTGAAATGTCTACCGCGATTCCTACCTCTGATGGGGAGGCTCGTGGGAAACGGGAAGTGTTAAATCAGACCCGGAACCCGTTTTGCCTGGCGCAATTCACGTGGTGTACTCTACTCGGCAGCCATTTTCGGCAAAAATGCGCGGAATGACTCATTTTCGGATTAAGGCTTTTCAGCGCCATGGTTCGTGGGATAGCCGTAAAATTAGTCCTCGCCGTGGGTCAGTCTGCGAATTTATCCTGCTGAGTCAGGGTTCAATAACGATTCGACGAATAAGGTTACCTTCAAGGTAGAACTGCATGAGTCCGCAGCCATTAAACTTATCGCTTTTTACATTGATCTGTACAGCCTGGCCAGACAAACCATCACGCTCAATTGCATTGACCGAAATAACTTTCATTGTGGCATTTACCCCAATGTTATCGGTGGTATTCCAGTCAAGCAGACCCTTTGCTCCCTGGTAGTGATGGCCCCAGTCGGTGATATCTGCATCTGAAGTAAATTGAGCAAGATATGCTTTTGTATCATGGTTATTCGTTGCGGTGATAAAGTTTTTCACAGGTATGGCAAGGGATTGGTTCATAGCATTATGATCCGGAAAATGAGTCCTTGTAGGGTCTCCGCAGGCATTGAGAAATATGCTGAAAAGTAGAAGCAAAATGCACCGGGCTGAGACATGATGAATATTTATTTTACGGTATGCGTTCATAACGGGTTATTTATCCGAGCGCCACAACGCGACTAAAACCGGCGGAAAAAATATTAACAGGAAAATCGGCAACTCTTCCAGGACGCTATAGCCAGCTCTGGTAACGCCGAGGATCATGTTAGCTGCTGCCAGACCGAACCACAGCACGGAAAACAGAATGGGAAATGTGCCGGGAGCTGGTGGGTAAACCGGTAGAGATAATCGAACCAGCAGGCGACATAAGCCTGCTAACAGAAAACCAGTAGCCAAAAATAGCAAGGTTCGCATAGCCAGAACTTCCTCAGCAGAGGGGTAATCGGCCGGAGTTTCTCCGGCCCTCGGCGATATCATTCATGGCTATGGGGAGTTAATAAATCCCCTAATCCAATGCGTTGTAAAAACTCTTTGCGGATACGATCGGCTACCGCGTTAACAACGATGGCGCCATCATCTGATGGATCGACATGTACCCTGAATGGACGTGTTCTATAAGGTGTATTAACGATATCGACCATTGCCGCTGCGACCTCAGCAACATCTGCATCTTCTGGTTCGCAGGCGGCGAGGCCGCGCAGCGCTTCATCGCCAAGACCTGCGGTTGGACCGGTTTCGGTATATTCGCGTTCGCGTTCAGTATCTGCTGGCTTACCGGAATGCAGGAAGTGGTTGGTGCCTTTAGTAAATGCGCCTGGCACAATAATGGAGGTTTCGATCCCCCAGCGTGCCAGTTCCGCAGCATAACTTACCGCAACGGCGTCCATCGCCGCTTTTGCCGCGAAGTAAGGTGCCAGGTATGGCGGCGTGCCGCCGCGGGTACTGCTGCTACCGACCCACAGTAACAATCCTTGACCTTGTTTACGCAACTGCGGCAGGGCTGCGCGGTTTACTCGCTGAGTGCCCAGAACGTTGATGTCATAGAGTTGTGAGAATTGTTCCGGCAGGAACGCTTCAGTTGGCCCGTAGACCATATGTCCCGCGTTATGTACCACCACATCCAGCCGCCCGTCCTGGGCGATAATCTGCGCGATGGCGGCATCTGCGGAATCCTGTGATTGAACATCCAGTTCGACGGTACGTAAATCAACATTATGCTGCCTGGCGTATTCAAGCGTGCTTTGCACTTGCGGAGCGTTACGGCCTGCGGTATCCCGCATACTGGCGTAGACAATATGACCCGCATGGGCGAATGCACGGGCGGCCAGCGCGCCAAAGCCGCTGGAAGCACCGGTAATCAGAATGACTTGTTGCATGATGATCTCCTGATAGCGGATAGGATGTTATCCGCATCACGGTGGAATTTAAGCGAAACCGCCGTTGACACGAATGACCTGGGAGTTGATCCAGCTGCCATCCGGTCCAGCCAGCGTGGCCACTACACTGGCAATCTCTTCCGGCGTGCCAATACGTTCCAGCGGCGCCAGTTTAGCAATGGCGCTGATCTGCTCTTCGCTTTTACCGTTAAAGAACAGATCGGTCCCGGTGGGGCCTGGCGCGACGGCGTTTACGGTAATATCGCGGCCACGGAGTTCGTTTGCCAGGACATGTACCAGACCTTCAACGCCTGCTTTGGATGCGATATACGGGCCATATGCCGGGAAAGATTTTGCAATAACGCTGGTGGACAGTGCGATAATGCGCCCGCCTTCGCTAACGGACTCCGCTGCGTTAGCCAGCACCAGGAACGCGCCGCGTAGATTTGTGTGAATCACTTTGTCAAAGTCAGCGAGGCCAGCTGGCGTGATTTTCGCCATCGGCATAACACCGGCGCTATGTACCACCACATCCAGATGACCGGTTACGGCTTTGGCCTCACTGAAAAGGCGGCCGACATCCGCTTCACTGGAGACGTCAGCCTGAATGGCGACCGCTTTACCACCCTTAGTGATAATGTCCTTAACCGTTTCTTGAGCTGCATTAGCATTGCCGGCGTAGTTAACGACCACCGAAAATCCATCCTGTGCCAGGCGTTCAGCAATTGCACGACCTATACCGCGTGATGCGCCGGTCACCAGAGCTGTTTTATTCGTTACGCTCATTGTCTTCTCCAGATGTTGTTTGATGAGTCACCCGTGTAACCACGGTGTGATGCAAGTATTAGTGTTTTATCTGGAAGTATAAAGTGGGGTAAATTGATATTATAATTCCATTTAAATTAATAATAGGTTGAGGGAAGGGCCGCTCCGATGGATAAATTTGACACCCTGTTGCTCTTTACCCGGATTGTGGAACTGGAGAGTTTCAGTCAGGCCGCTGACCAGCTGGGGATCCCCAGAGCCACTGCAAGCAACGCGATAAAAGCGCTGGAAAATAATCTGGAGTGTCGATTGCTGGAACGCACGACCCGACATGTACGAACGTCTCTGGACGGCAGGGCTTTTTATGAACGCTGCGTGCATATCCTCTCAGAACTGGATGATGCCGAATCTTCTCTGCGTCATACCATCGTGCGGCCACGCGGTATTTTGCGCGTTGATCTGCATGGCGCTCACGCAACGCGGATTGTTTTGCCGAGAATTGACGAGTTTCATATTGAATACCCGGATATACAACTGGTTATCAGTAGCGGTGACCGGCTGGTTGACCTGGTTCGTGAAGGCGTCGATTGTGCTGTTCGTGCGGGTAAATTGCACGACTCGTCACTGGTCGCACGCCATTTAGCCACCATGCCGCAAGTCATATGTGCCAGTCCGACGTATTTGCAGCAGCATGGCAGACCTCTTTCACCAGACGATCTCATGTCGCACCAGTGTGTGAATTTTTTCTCTACCAGCAGGGGGACTAACTATCCAATTGAACTTCTTGTTAATGGTAAAAAGCAGGCTTATCAACCAAAGGGATGGTTGACGGTTAATGATGCGGAAAACTATGTTATTTGCGCACTTCGTGGCGGTGGGTTGGTACAGTTACCTCGCTACCATGTTGCGGATGCGCTGGAAGAAGGGCGTCTTGTCGAGGTGCTGAGTGAATGGCAAAGTCCGGGAATGTCACTTTCGGCACTCTATCCACAGCACAGGCAGCTGTCGCCCCGAGTGCGGGTATTCATCGACTGGCTGCGTTCTCTCTACAAAGAACATTTCCCCGAAGAGAAGCAATAACAACATGAAACCCCGGATATTGATTATTGTTTCCAGTGAAAAGATGGCATGACCGGTCCCCGGTACGCTCCCGGTAGGGAGGAGAACCAAACCGTTCCGTAAGAAAATCCACGAAGGCGCGGACTTTTTTTGATGTCCGACGATTAGGGAGAAGCCGCGCTGAGATTGCGCCATCCTCTCTCCAGATCGGCCAGGATCCGCCTCGCGTGTTCATAATAAATTTCCCCGGAATTGGTCAGGGTCAGGTGCGGCGACAATGTTGCAGGAGGTGAATCTATTCGCTGCAAAGGGGCGGGGGGATAAAACATGCGGAAAATAACCACTCAAGCCACACGCCGTGTGGCTTGATATGAAGCATTGATGAGGCGTACTCACGGCGTCAACGGTGATGGTTGCGGATCAGCCGGGGAATTGGGCGTGACGAATCATATCCAGCACCTGCATATTCCGTAGGCTTTCCTCGGGCGATATCAGCCGTGCGGGCTGGTTTAGCACGGCGGCGGAAAAGTGATGGATTTCCGCCTGATAGCGATCCGATTGCGCGACGGAAAGCGCGCGTACTCCCTGAGCGGAATGCAGATATATTTCTCCCGCATCATCCAGAAAAGGCGTGTCGACACAGAGCAGGCCTTTGTCGCCGATGATTTCCGCATAGTTTCGCCCGAATGCGTTGAAACCGCAGTGAATATTGGCAATCAGTCCATCGTCATACTGCAACAGCGCCGATAAATTGGTATCCACGCCCTGCTGTATCTCACTCAGCACCTGGCAACGTTGCGGGAGACGCCCGGTGACCATCCCGAGAAAGTTGACCGGATAGCATCCCACATCATACAGGGCGCCACCGCCGAGTTCGGCTTGCATCTTGATGGTATTGGGACGATCCAGCAGGAAGCGGAAGGAGGCATTAATATGCCGCAATTCACCTAATTCCCCGCCGTCCAGCACCTCTTTTACCACCCGCATCCGGTCAGTGTAGCGGTACATAAAGGCTTCCATCAGAATACGGTTATGCTGGCTTGCGACCTGCTGCATGGCGGCCACTTCAGCGGCATCTAAGCCCAGCGGTTTCTCACATAACACGTGTTTACCCGCCTCCAGCGCCCGAATAACCCACTCTTTATGTAACGAATTAGGTAAGGGGATATAAACCGCCTGAATATCACTATCTGACAGCAGGTCGGCATAACTGGCATAGGTTCTCTCCCACTGATCCGTGGGTAATCCGTCAGAATTGCGCGAGGCAACTCCGAGTAGCCGGGCGTTTTCCGCTCGTTCGATGGCAGGAATAACGGATTGTCGGGCTATTCGGGCATAGCCCAGTACGCCCCAGGTGACGATATCAGACATCAGATTATCCTTATAAAATCAGGGTGATAATACGGTACCCGGCGCATGGTGCTCCCGGTATGTCTGACTGATTCTAAGGTTCTGCGGCCTGATAAGGTATGACAGCCTTCAATAATTTATCATATATATTTTGATATTTGTTATACAGCAATCATGGCGGGATGATCTTTCACCTCCGGATGCGCCCACAGAAATGCTATCTACCTGCTCCTGTTTGAAGTGATGAGCTTCATCTTTTGAAATGAACATTGAAGCAAAGCATTGTCAGGAAGAATAAGGCGTTATTGTCGGTTCCGTTTCTCTGCGGATATGTTCTCGCTGGCCGCTGTTTGCGTCAGGCATCTCAGCATGCACGCCGATGCGGTTTTTATTCGATGCCTTAATTTTTAGCCATTAATGAAATGCGATCGGCGCAGCGCTTTTTATGCAGATATTGCCATCGACGTACGACGCCTGGCATCTATGTAAAGGTCGCCCCGGTGATAAACAATTATGATCGGGGGGCTTTGGTACAGGAGATAACGATGGCAATCCTTAATATTCTCGACTTTGGTGCAGATCCGCAGGCCCGGCAGCTGGCAACATCCGCTATCCAGCAAACTATTGATAGCGCCGGAACCGGCGACACGATCCTGATCCCTGCCGGACGCTTTCTCAGCGGAGCGCTGTTTCTGAAAAGCGATGTGACGTTCCATTTAGCCAAAGATGCGCTATTACTCGGCAGTCAGAATCTTGCCGATTACCCTCTGGTGACTACGCGGGTGGCCGGTATCGATATGCCCTGGCCGGCAGGTATCATCAATATTCATCGCTGCCAGAATGTCCAGATCAGCGGGACGGGGACTATTGATGGTCAGGGGGCCATCTGGTGGGAGGCTTTCTGGGGGCGCGACGGCCGCGGCGGCATGCTGCAAACATACGCGGCGCAGGGGCTACGTTGGGTGGTCGATTATGATTGTCAGCGCCCGCGCAATCTTGTGGTCTACGAGAGCGATACTATTCTGTTACAGGATTTCACCAGTCGCGAGTCAGGTTTCTGGAATCTGCACCTGTGCTATTCACGTCGTCTGCGCGTCCAGAACCTGACGATTGCTAATTCCGCAGGCCCCAGCACCGACGGAATTGACGTGGACTCATGCGAACAGGTCCTTATTGAAGGATGTACCGTCTCCTGCAATGATGACAATATCTGCGTGAAGGCAGGGCGGGGAAAAGCGGCCGCGCTGAAGGGACGAGCGTCGCGGGATGTGGTGATTCGCCATTGCACGCTGCTACGTGGTTCCGGAATTACCCTCGGCAGCGAAACCTCCGGCGGCATTGAACGCATTACCATCGAACAGAACCGCTTTCGCGGTACCGGCGTCGGGTTTCGCATTAAATCGGCGCGCAATCGCGGTGGGTTTATTCGTGACATTACGGTCCGCCATCTCGACCTGTTGGATGTCGCCTTTCCGCTGATGATCCAACTGAACTGGTTCCCACTTTATAGCTACGGTGCGCGGGACGATCTTACCGATGCCCCGGCCCACTGGCGCGATCTGGCTGAAGGCGTCGATGGCGAGGCCGGTTTAACGCGGGTCTCCGCCATTGAGATTAGCGATATTTCAGCCCGCCGCGGGCAGCAGGAGGGCTTTTCCCGTGCGTTCTTTATTGAAGGTTATCCGGAGCAGGCGATTGACGGCCTGACCTTAAGCGCCATTGATATCGACGCGACAGAATTTGGCAAAATAGCCGGGGTGAAGAGGCTGCGGTTTGATCAGGTCACGGTGAACGCGCCGACCCTCACTCAGACAGAAAATGACACGTATGAGCGTTAGAAGGTGAACCGCCCAGACAGGGCTCGTTGGGTGGCAGCGATTTAGCCATGCGCCACCAGCCTGGCCGCGAGGAGTGATTTACCGGCGGGTAAATGAAAAGTACGAGCTGTTCTTAAAATATGGCGGTGAGGGGGGATTGACTCGCTTTGCTCGCCCTGCGGGCAGCCTGTTCGCTACGCTCTCAGTCTGTCCAACTGGCTGTCGCCAGTTGTCGACCCCCGGTCGGGGATTCTCATCCCCCCGCAGGCGTGCAACATGCAAAAAAAAAGCCCGCATTTTCATGCGAGCTTTTTTTTAAATATGGCGGTGAGGGGGGGATTGACTCGCTTTGCTCGCCCTGCGGGCAGCCTGTTCGCTACGCTCTCAGTCTGTCCAACTGGCTGTCGCCAGTTGTCGACCCCCGGTCGGGGATTCTCATCCCCCCGCAGGTGTGCAACATGCAAAAAAAAAGCCCGCATTTTCATGCGAGCTCTTCTTTAAATATGGCGGTGAGGGGGGGATTGACTCGCTTTGCTCGCCCTGCGGGCAGTCTGTTCGCTACGCTCTCAGTCTGTCCAACTGGCTGTCGCCAGTTGTCGACCC